>NZ_JBSGXB010000056.1:0-31233 GCF_053609185.1 Streptomyces sp. NPDC054956
CCGGTGTTCCGGGGCGCGCGGCCTTTTCGCGCACTACTGCCGAGGCGTGGCTCAGACGGTGGTGACGACCTGGTCGAAGTCCAGGCGCGGGGAGCGCGGGAACCAGGCGTCCTCGCCCGGCTTGCCGATGTTGATGACCATCAGCGGGGTGTGGTCGCCGTCCAGGAACTCCTTCTGGAGCCCGGCGAAGTCCAGACCGGTCATCGGGCCGGCGGCCAGGCCGGCGGCGCGGATGCCCACGATGAAGTACGCGGCCTGCAGCGCGGAGTTGACCAGCGCGGACTGCTCGCGGACCGGGCGCTCGGAGAAGAAGGCGTCCTTGGCCTGCGGGAAGTGGGGGAGCAGCTGCGGGAGCTCCTCGTGGAACTCGTTGTCCGCGGACAGGATCGCGACCAGCGGGGCGGCGGCGGTCTTGGCCTGGTTGCCCTCGGCCATGTGCTTCACCAGGCGCTCGCGGGCCTCGGGGGAGCGGACCAGGGTGATGCGCAGCGGCGTCTGGTTGAAGGCGGTCGGGCCGAACTTCACCAGGTCGTAGATGGCCTGGACCTGCTCCTCGGTCACCGGCTCGTCGGAGAACGTGTTGGCGGTACGGGCCTCACGGAAGAGGAGGTCCTGAGCGGCGGCGTCGAGAACGAGAGACATCGGAAAGCCTTCTTCTGTACGGGACTGAAGCGATGTCTCGAGATTACGACGGAGATAGGTGAAAGTTCAACTAAATCCTTGAGCGGGTGATCGACATCACTCCCCGTCGCCCTCGGGGCCCTCTTCCCCGGCCTCGCGCGCCGCCAGCGCCGAGTCCAGCCGCGCCCGGGCGCCCTCCAGCCAGTGGCGGCACACCTTCGCGAGCTCCTCGCCGCGCTCCCAGAGCGCGAGGGAGTCCTCCAGCGAGGTGCCGCCGGCCTCCAGCTTGCGGACGACCTCGATCAGCTCGTCGCGCGCCTGCTCGTACCCCAGCGCCGTATCGGTCCCGGCCATTCCCGCTCCCACCTTATCCGTGAAGATCAACAAATTGTTGCGACAGTGTGTCGCCTTTTCGGCCCTTACGCGGGGTCCTGCGCGGCCCCCGCCTCCGCGACCTCCACCGAGAACGTGCCCTCCGCCACCCGCGCCCGCAGCACGTCGCCCGCCGACACGTCCTCGGGCGAGCGCACCACGTGCCCGTCCGCCCGCTGCAGCACCGCGTACCCGCGCTCCAGCGTCGCCGCCGGGGACAGCGCCACCACCCGGGCGAGCGTGTGCGCCAGCTCCGAATCGGCCCGGTCCAGCAGGTGCCCCAGCGTCCTGCGGCCGCGCGCCAGCAGTGCCTCCACCTCGGCCTCGCGGGTCTCCACCATTCGCTGGGGGTGGACGAAGACCGGCCGCGCGAGCGCGTGCGCGAGACCGCGCTCCTCCCGGTCGAGCAGGCCGCGCACGGCGCGCAGCCCCCGGCCCTGCAGCTGGCGTACCCGCTCCAGCTCCTCGCCGACGTCCGGGACCACCTTCTTCGCCGCGTCCGTGGGCGTGGAGGCCCGCAGGTCCGCGACCAGGTCCAGCAGCGGGGAGTCCGGCTCGTGCCCGATCGCCGAGACCACGGGGGTACGGGCCGCCGCGACGGTCCGTACGACCTCCTCGTCGGAGAAGGGCAGCAGGTCCTCCACGCTGCCGCCGCCGCGCGCCACGATGATCACGTCCACCTCGGGCATGGAGTCCAGCTCCTTGACCGCCTGGATCACCTGCGGCACCGCGTTCACCCCCTGCACGGCGACGTTGCGGACCTCGAAGCGGACCGCCGGCCACCTGCGCCGCGCGTTCTCCAGTACGTCCCGCTCGGCCGCCGAGGCCCGCCCCACCACCAGCCCGATCAGCTGCGGCAGGAACGGCAGCGGCTTCTTGCGGTCCAGCGCGAAGAGCCCCTCGGAGGCGAGGGAGCGCTTGAGCCGCTCCAGCCGGGCGAGGAGCTCGCCGATGCCGACGGGCCGTATCTCGGTCGCCCGCAGGGACAGCTGCCCGCGCGGTGCGTACCACTCGGGCTTGGCGAGCACGACGACGCGCGCGCCCTCCGTCACGGAGTCCGCGACCTCGTCGAAGACCTGGCGGAAGCAGGTCACGCTCAGGGAGATGTCGTGCGAGGGATCGCGCAGCGTGAGGAAGACCACCCCCGCTCCCGGCCGCCGCGAGAGCTGCGTGATCTGCCCTTCCACCCACACCTGGCCGAGCTTGTCGATCCAGCCCCCGATGAGCCGGGACACCTGACCGACCGGCAGCGGCGCGTCAGCCGACGTATTCAGACCCATGCACGCAGGCTAACCGCCAGGACTGACACCGGCGTCGGGCCCGGAGCCCGTGGCGTCCGCGCGTCGCCCGCGCTGGACCACCAGCACCACCAGGCCCACCGCCAGCCACACCGCCCCCACGACCTGCGCCGTCCACGAGGCCTCGACGATCACCGCGACGGTCACGGCGGCGCCGAGGACCGGGACCAGCAGGTGGGAGAACCAGTTCGGGGGGCCGCCCCGGCGCTTGACGACGAACCAGCCGACCACCGAGGCGTGCAGCAGGGTGAAGGCCACCAGAGCCCCGACGTCCACCACCGAGACCAGGTGGTCCAGGCCGTCGTCGCGCCGGGCCGCCCACACCGCCGCGATCAGCGTGACCGTCGCCGCGACCAGCAGGGCCGGGCGCGGCGTGCCGTGCGAGGTACGGGCCAGCACGCGCGGCAGCCGGCCCTCGCGGGCCATCGCGAAGACCAGCCGGCCGGCCGCCGCCTGCCCGGCCAGCGCCGCGAAGGCGGCCCCGACGGCCTTGCTGACGGCGACGAGGTCGTGCAGCCAGCCGCCCACGGAGGACTCCACCGCGTTGTAGAAGGCCGGCCCCTGCTTCGCCGGGTCGGCCGCCAGCTCCGCCGAGGAGAAGGGGGCGAGGAGGGCCGCCAGGTAGGTCTGCGCGATGAACAGCACCCCGGTCAGCGCCAGGCAGAACAGCACCGCCCGCGCCACCTTCGCGCTGCCCCCCGTCACCTCCTCCGCGAAGGAGGCGATGGCGTCGAAGCCCAGGTAGGACAGGACCGCCACCGAGACCGCGCCGAGCACGGCGGCCGTCGAGAAGCCCAGCGAGCCGTCACCGGTGAGCGGGGAGAGCCAGCCGCGACGGGCCCCGTCCCGGACCAGTACGGTCACCGCCGAGACCAGGAACACCAGCAGGACCGCGATCTCCATGGCCAGCACCGCGAAGCCCACGCGCGCGGCGGCCCGTACGCCCCACAGGTTGAGCAGGGTGGTCACCACCACGGCCAGGGCCGTCCACACCCACCGGGAGACCTCCGGGACCAGGGCGTTCATGGCGATCCCGGAGAAGAGGTAGGCGACCGCCGGGATCAGCAGGTAGTCGAGCATCGCCATCCAGCCGGCGATCAGGCCCGGGCCCTCGCCCAGGCCCTTGCGGGCGTACGTGAAGACGGAGCCGGCCTGCGGGGCCACCCGCACCATCTGCGCGTAGGAGAAGGCCGTGAAGGCCATCGCCACCGTCGCGACGAGGTAGACGAGGGCGACGGCGCCGTGCGACTTGGCGTCGAGGGTGCCGAACACGCCGACCGGGGCCATGGGGGCGATGAACAGCAGCCCGTAGACCACGAGGTCCCGGAACCCCAGGCTCCGCCGTAGCTGCGAACCGGGGGCCGCGGGCGCACCGGGCGGGCCCGGGGGGCCGGGCGTCGTACTGGAATCCATCGCGGACACCATCGCTCCTCCGGGGTATGGCCGGTACGGACGTTCGCCCCAGTCTCTGCCGAACGGGGGACGTTCGGCCTCCTGAAGACCCCCGTACGATGGAGCACATGACTGCTGCCGCCCCCGCTCCCGCTTCCCGCCGTGTCCTGCTCGCCGCGCCGCGCGGCTACTGCGCGGGCGTGGACCGAGCCGTGATCGCTGTCGAGAAGGCCCTCGAGCAGTACGGTGCGCCGGTCTACGTCCGCCACGAGATCGTGCACAACAAGTACGTCGTCCAGACCCTGGAGAAGAAGGGCGCCATCTTCGTCGAGCGGACGGAGGAGGTGCCCGAGGGCTCCATCGTGATGTTCTCCGCGCACGGCGTGGCCCCCGTGGTGCACGAGGAGGCGGCGCGCGGCAAGCTCGCGACCATCGACGCCACCTGCCCCCTGGTCACGAAGGTGCACAAGGAAGCCATCCGCTACGCGAACGAGGACTTCGACATCCTCCTCATCGGCCACGAGGGCCACGAGGAGGTCATCGGCACCTCCGGCGAGGCCCCGGACCACATCACCATCGTGGACGGCCCGGAGGACGTGGCGAAGGTGCAGGTCAGGGACGAGTCGAAGGTCGTCTGGCTGTCGCAGACCACCCTCTCGGTCGACGAGACCATGCAGACGGTCGACGCGCTGAAGACCAAGTTCCCGCTGCTCGTCTCGCCCCCCAGCGACGACATCTGCTACGCCACCTCGAACCGCCAGGAGGCGGTCAAGGTGATGGGCGCCGACTCCGACCTGGTCATCGTCGTCGGCTCCAAGAACTCCTCGAACTCCATCCGGCTGGTCGAGGTCGCCCTCGACGCGGGCGCGAAGGCCTCGTACCTCGTCGACTTCGCGAGCGAGATCGACGAGGCCTGGCTCGAAGGCGTCACCACCGTCGGCCTGACCTCGGGCGCCTCGGTGCCGGAGGTGCTCGTCGAGGAGGTGCTGGAGTGGCTCGCCGAGCGCGGCTACGCCGACGTGGAGCTCGTCAAGACGGCCGAGGAGTCGATCGTCTTCTCGCTGCCCAAGGAGCTGCGCCGCGACCTGCGCGCCGAGGCCGCGGAGCTCGTCTCCGAGAAGTAGAGCGCTCCGGCGGGGCATTTCGTACGGTGTGTCCATGCAGATCTTCGGCGTGGACATCGGCGGTTCCGGGATCAAGGGCGCTCCCGTGGACCTGGACCGTGGCGACCTGGCGCAGGAGCGCCACAAAGTACTGACACCGCAGCCGGCCACCCCCGACGGGGTGGCCGGCTGCGTCGTCGAGGTGGTCCGCCACTTCGACTGGGACGGCCCGGTGGGGGTCACCTTCCCCGGCGTGGTCACGGGCGGGGTCACCCGGTCGGCGGCCAACATGGACAAGGGCTGGGTCGGCGTGGACACGGCGGCGCTGCTCTCGTCCCGGCTGGACGGCCGGCCCGTCACGGTCCTCAACGACGCCGACGCGGCGGGGGTCGCGGAGATGACCTACGGGGCGGGGCGCGGGGTCGGCGGCACCGTCATCCTGCTCACGCTGGGCACCGGGATCGGCAGCGCCCTCTTCACGGACGGGCACCTGGTGGCCAACAGCGAGCTGGGCCACCTGGAGCTCAAGGGCCACGACGCCGAGACGCGGGCCTCGGTGAAGGCCAAGGACGACGGACAGCTGACCTGGGAGCGCTGGGCGCACCGGGTGGGGAAGTACCTGGCGCACGTGGAGATGCTGTTCTCCCCGGACCTGTTCATCATCGGGGGCGGCGTGAGCCGCAAGCCGGAGAAGTTCCTGCCGCTGATCGAGGGCGTACGGGCCCGGATCGTCCCGGCGGAGCTGCGCAACAACGCGGGGATCGTGGGGGCGGCGATGGCGGCGCGCGGGGCGTCGAAGTAGGCGGCGGCGGTGGTGGCAGCCGTGTCCCTCAGGCGACGCGGCGGGGCATGCGCCGCCGGCCGATGAGCACGGCCTTGCGCACGACCACGATCAGGGCGGCGACGAGCGTCCCCGCGTACAGCCAGCCGGCGTGCAGCGACAGTGCGGACACCAGCCCCATCACCTCGCCCGCGAAGCCGCCGGAGCCTCCCGAGACGGGCCACACTCCGGCGGCGAAGGCGATCGGGGCGGTGATCGGCGCGGTGATCAGGTCGGCGGGCCGCACCCACAGGGCGGTGGCGGCGGCCACGGGCAGGAAGAGCAGCCCGTAGGCGAAGAGCGAGGCGTCGAAGAGCAGCCAGTCGATGCCGCCGATCAGGAACATCGCGGCGCACGCGAAGAGCCCGCCGCCGAGCCCGGTCAGCCGGGGCCGCGGCAGCCGGCGTACCGGGGGCCGTCCGGGGGACCGCTCCGCTGGGTGACGTACCGTACGCGCCTTGTATCGCTCCACCCCTCAAAACTAGGCGGGGGGCCGCCGATAGCGTGCCCGGACACGCGTACATCGGCGCCCCCTCATCGGAAAGTAAACTGTCCGACGGCCCACTCCCGGGCCGCCGCCCCCTCCAGCTACGGGAAGTCGCCAACGTGTCGCTCACGATCGGAATCGTCGGCCTGCCGAATGTCGGCAAGTCGACCCTGTTCAACGCCCTGACCAAGAACGACGTGCTGGCGGCCAACTACCCGTTCGCCACGATCGAGCCGAACGTCGGCGTCGTCGGCGTCCCGGACACCCGCCTCGGCGTCCTGGCCGGCATCTTCGGCTCGCAGAAGATCCTCCCGGCGACGGTCGACTTCGTCGACATCGCGGGCATCGTGCGCGGTGCGTCGGAGGGCGAGGGCCTCGGCAACAAGTTCCTCGCGAACATCCGCGAGTCGGACGCGATCTGCCAGGTCATCCGCGCCTTCAAGGACGAGAACGTCGTCCACGTCGACGGCAAGGTCTCGCCGAAGGACGACATCGAGACGATCAACACCGAGCTGATCCTCGCGGACCTCCAGTCCATCGAGAAGGCGGTGCCGCGCCTGACGAAGGAGTCCCGTCTCCAGAAGGAGAAGGTCGCGGTCCTCGCCGCCGTCGAGAAGGCCCAGAAGATCCTCGGAGCGGGCGACACCCTCTTCTCCCAGGGCATCACGAAGGGCACGGAGCAGGGCGACCTCCTCCACGAGCTGCACCTCCTGACGGTCAAGCCCTTCCTCTACGTCTTCAACGTGGACGAGGACGAGCTGACGGACGAGGCCTTCAAGGCCGAGCAGAGCGCGCTGGTGGCCCCGGCCGAGGCGATCTTCCTGAACGCCAAGCTGGAGGCCGAGCTCATCGAGCTCGACGACGAGGAGGCCCTCGAGCTCCTCCAGTCGGTCGGCCAGGAGGAGCCCGGCATGGCCACCCTCGGCCGCGTCGGCTTCGCCACCCTGGGCCTGCAGACCTACCTGACGGCCGGCCCGAAGGAAACCCGCGCCTGGACCATCAAGCAGGGCGCCACCGCCCCCGAGGCCGCCGGCGTGATCCACACCGACTTCCAGCGCGGCTTCATCAAGGCCGAGGTCATCTCCTTCGCGGACCTGGTCGACTGCGGCTCGGTCGCCGAGGCCCGCGCCAAGGGCAAGGCCCGCATGGAGGGCAAGGACTACGTCATGCAGGACGGCGACGTGGTCGAGTTCCGCTTCAACGTCTGATCATTCATCAAGTGACGTGCCTGACCTGCCAGTTGGCAGGTCAGGCGCGTTCTCCTGTCCGCTTGGGGTCCTCGCCTGTCGAGCGCGGGGTGTCGGCGGCGCGCCGGCCGACTGGGCGCGGCGGGCGTTTCAGACCTTGATGACTTCTACGGCGGGGCCGCAGAGAAGCGTCAGGTCCTCGGGGTCGGAAGTGAGGACGGTGACCGGCTGCGGCGCGCTGCGGGCGATGACGGCGAAGGCGGCGTCGATGGCGTACTTGTGGCCGTGAAGGTGGTGAGTGCGCAGGAGGGCGGCAGCCTCGTCGGTGATCTCCCTGGTGACGTCGTGAACGTCGATGCGGGAGAGGACCCACTTGATGCGGACGGGGTGGATGCGCTCGTAGTCGGCTTCGAGGGTGGTCATGGCGCTTGTGGCCACGCGGACGCCCTCTTCCGATGCCGCCTGGACCATCGCCACGACGGTGCGGTCCTTGCGGTAGAGCTTGGAGAGTCCTTCGCTGTCGAGCAGCAGGGTGCCAGGCATCAGGCGGCGGCACCGCCGACCTGTCGGTGGTCATGGCGCAGCAGCGCGCGGGCGGCCTCGACCTCCTCGCGGGTGAGCTCGTCATTGTCGGTCTCGAAGTCGGCGACGATCTCCCGAAGCCTGTCCATGGCGACCCGTTGTTCCAGGGCTTCGGCGACGTAGGCGGAGAAGCCGCCGGGCCCGACATGGGCGCGTACGGCTTCGGCGAGGTCCTCGGGCAGGCTGACGGAGTACTTCCTGCTACTGCTCATGATGTCGATCCTACCGGCGGTCGTAACTCTGTGGGTGTGAATGGTCGTGGCGGCGGCGCGGAAGGAGCGGCTCGGGCACTCCATCCTCCGCCTTGCGAGACCGCCCGGTCCGCAGCCAGTCCGCAGGACACTCGTAAACAGTCATCGGGAGCCAACGCATGCCAACGGAGAAAAGGCTGGTCAGAGCCCTGGGTGGGGATCCGCCGCGGGTCAGGATCGGGCGGCAGGCATTCCGCTTCAACGTGTAGTCGGACGCGCAGTTCAGAAGGGGGTCGGACTCTGTGGAGTCCGACCCCCTTCGGCATTCCCGGCCTGATTCGGTGCTGACTCCTCAGCTGCTTCGGGGCGGCGTGAGCTTGTCGAGGTCCAGGCTGACCTCGAAGGGCACGGGCCGCCGGAGGGTGCCCCGGAAGATCCCGGCGGGCGCATAGGCGCCGGTGGGTTCGTCGAGCTCGTAGACGTGGACGACGGGTGCCCCGTCCTCGTCCTCGATGCACCAGTAGTGGGGGATGCGCCGGCCCCCGCGTACTTGCGGAGCTTTACGGTGCGATCGCGGTGGGCGGCTCCGCGAACCAGCCTTCCGCGCGCGGCGGGCGCATCCAGTCGGGCAGTCCGGTCATGGCTTCACGGTAGCGGCCTGCGGCTCGAGCCGGAGAGCCCATGAACTCGTTCGGAGGTTTTCCGGCCCATCGGTCTTCAGGGGGTCGGTGTCGTCGTCGGGTTGCGGCGGAGGGTGTGGGTCGCTGGGAGGAGGGTGGAGAGGGTGGCCAGGAGGGTGCAGGCGGCGGCTACCGCGGTCATCGGGAGCCAGGGGATGACCATCGGGGAGTCGACTCCCAGGGACGCGAGGGCGGCGCGCATGCCGGCCAGGTTGAGGGCGGTGATCGCCGTGCCCAGGAGTGCGCCCACCGCGCACGTCAGGAGGGATTCGGCGGTCGTCACGGCGAGGACCTGGGTGCGGGTGGCGCCGGCCAGGCGGAGCAGGTGGAGTTCCGCGGACCGGTCCGAGGTCGCCATCAGCAGGGTGTTGGCCAGCGCGATCGCCGTGTAGACCAGCGCGATGCCGAGGACCAGGACGAAGCCGAGCACGGTGAAGCGGTTGGTGCGCGGGTGCGTCGCCGTCACCCAGTCGGCCTTCGTGCGCAGCGTGGCGTCGTAGCGGGCGGCCGCCTCGTGGACCGCGGCGGTCGCGGACGCCGGGGCCTTGACCTCGATGCGGGAGACCTTCGCGCCCGGGGCGTTGCGCGGGGTCACGTAGGCGCCGTTGTCGCCGGTCCCCGTCCGCATCACGGCCACCACGCGCAGCCGGGTCTGCGTGCCGTCCGCCAGCCACAGGGGGACGGAGTCCCCGACCTCGTGCTGCCACCACTCCTCCGTGACGATGATGCTCCCGTCGTCCAGGTCCGCGACCGAGCCCGCCACCACCGGCAGCCGGGAGACCTCCGCCAGGGCCGACGGGTCGACCGCCGAGGCCTCCGAGCGGACCTTCACGAACCCCTCCTCCAGGACCGTGAGGGTGGTGTCGGCCACCGCGAGGGCCGTCGCACCCGGGACGGCCGCGGAGGCGGGCAGACCGTCGCCGGTCAGGATCCAGTCCGCGCCCGTCCGTTCGCGGCTCTCGGCCGTCTTCGCCTCGCTCAGGGTCAGGGTCGAGCCCATCAGCGAGCCGGTCAGCGCGACCATCACCAGGACCGGCGCCGCCACCGCCGCCGTCCGGCGGATCCCCGCCGAGGCGTTCGCCCGCACCAGCCGGCCCGCGTAGGAGGTCAGCCGGACCGGGAGCCACATCAGCAGCCGCACGACGGGACGTACGAGCACGGGTGCCAGCAGACCGCACGCGGAGATCAGGAGCATCGGCTGCCACGTGTACGTCTTGCGCTTGAGCAGGTCGCCCGGGTCGGAGCCGAGCCGCCAGCCGGCGAAGCCGACCGCGAACAGCAGCAGCGCGCCCCCGGCCGTCCACCGGCCCGGAGTCATCGGCCGCTCGTCCGTCGCGGCCTCGCGCAGCGCCTCCAGCGGACCGACCCGGCCGGCCCGGCGGGAGGCGGCGTACGCCCCTGCCAGCGCGACCAGCAGTCCGGTCCAGAACGCCGTGTGCAGCGGCCAGGTCTGATCCCCGATCACGTACGAGGCGGGCGTGAGCCCCTGCGAGACCATCCACCGCGCCATCAGCGGCGCACCCGCCCGGCCCAGGACCACCCCCGCCGCGGACCCGGCCAGACCGACGGCCGCCGCCTCCGTCATCACCAGCCGGCGCAGCTGCCCCGGCGTCGACCCCGCCAGCCGCAGCAGCCCCAGCTCGCGCCGCCGCTGGGCCACGGCGTACGAGAACGTGGAGGCGACCACGAACACCGACACGAACGAACTCACCCCGCCCGCCGTGCCCAGCATCGAGTTGACGCCCACCACCTCGACGCCCTCGGGCAGTGAGGCCGACGCCGCGAGCCCCAGCCCCATGACGGTCATCAGCGCGACCCCGAGGGCCACCGCCACGAACGTCCCCACCTGTGTCATCCAGCGCCGCCGCAGCGACCTCAACGCGATTTTCAGCATGGCCCCAGCCAACCGGCGCGGCCCGGCCGGGTCAGCGGGGCAGGGGCGAGTCCCGAAGGTAGGGCCAGCACTACCGCGCGGGGCCCGGACCGCCGCCTAACGTGGCCGCATGCCGCCCTTCCTCCTCGGCCCGGACCGGCGCCGGTACCTGCGTTCCGCCCGGCCGTGGCGCTCCGCCGCCTACCTGCTCACCGGCGGCCTCGGCGGCGCCCTCGCGTTCGCCGTGCTGCTCCTGCTCGCCGTCTGCGGCACGGTCCTCGCCGTCGTCCTCGTCGGGCTGCCCCTGCTGGCCGCCCTCGCGCTGGCCGGAGTGCCGTACGCGGCCCTCGAACGCCGCCGGCTGCGGCTGGTCGATCCCGTCCGCGTCGCCGACCCGCACCGCGATCCGGACCGTACGGGGCTCGCGGCATGGGCGCGGACCCGCTTCCGCGAGCAGGCGACCTGGCGGGAACTGGGCTACGTGCTGCTCGCCGCCACCGTCCTGTGGCCCCTCGAACTCCTCGCCGTCGGCGCGGCCCTCCTGGTCCCCGCCGACCTGATCTCCGCCCCCGTCCAGCTCGCCCTCGACGGGGACCAGGTCAATGCGCTCGCCCTGCACGGAGTCACCGACTACCCGGAGGCCCTGCTCTGCGCCGCCGCCGGACTGCTGCTGCTCCCGCTCTTCCTCTACGGGCTCGGCGTGCTGGCGGCCGCCCGCGCGGCCCTGGCCCGGCTGATGCTCAGCCCCGGCCAGGCCGACCTGGCCGTCAAAGTCACCGAACTGACCAGCTCCCGGGCCCGGCTGGCGGCCGCCTTCGACGCCGAGCGCCGGCGGATCGAGCGGGACCTGCACGACGGAGCCCAGCAGCGGCTCGTCGCCCTGTCCATGACGCTGGGCCTGGCCCGGCTCGACGCCCCGCCGGGCAGCCCGCTCGCCGGGCAGCTCGCCGCCGCGCACGCCGAGGCCGGGCAGGTGCTGACCTCGCTGCGCGAGCTCATCCACGGCATCCACCCGCAGGTCCTCACCGACCGGGGGCTGCCCGACGCGGTCGCCGACATCGCCGACCGTTCGCCGATCCCCGTGGACACCCACTTCGACCTCCCCGGGCGGCTGCCCGAACAGGCCGAGTCCGCCGGGTACTTCTTCGTCAGCGAGGCCCTCACCAACGCGGCCCGGCACAGCGGGGCGCGGCGGATCACCGTCACCGGCCGCCACGACGGGACGCGGCTGACCGTGGAGGTGGCGGACGACGGCCGCGGCGGCGCGGACGCGGCGCGGGGGAGCGGACTGACGGGTCTGGCCGACCGGGTGTCGGTCGTGGACGGCAGACTGACCCTGACCAGTCCTCCCGGAGGCCCGACCCTGTTGCGTGTGGAGATCCCTTGCATTCCGAGCGTGCCGAAGGAACCGAAGCTGTCGTAGGGGCCGGAGCCCCCAGGGGGGCCGCGGCCCCCGCGGCCCCCGGCCGTACGCCGCTGCGCGTGGTCCTCGCCGAGGACTCCGTCCTGCTCCGCGAGGGCCTCGTCGGCCTGCTCGCCCGCTTCGGGCACCGCACGGTGGCCGCCGTCGGCGACGCGCGGGAACTGGAGGCGGCCGTCGCCGAGCACCGGCCGGACATCGTCGTCACCGACGTGCGGATGCCCCCGGACCACACCGACGAGGGGCTGCGCGCGGCCGTGCGCCTGCGCGGGGCGCGGCCGGACCTGCCCGTCCTCGTCCTCTCCCAGTACGTGCAGCGCTCGTACGCCGCCGAACTGCTCGACTCCGGCGACGGGACGGCCGTCGGGTACCTGCTCAAGGACCGCGTCGGGCAGGTCGAGGAGTTCCTCGACGCGGTGGGCCGGGTGGCGGCCGGCGGGACGGTGGTCGATCCCGAGGTCGTACGCCGCCTCATCAGCCGCCGCCGCGATCCGCTGGAGCGGCTGACGGCCAGGGAGCGGGAGGTCCTCGCCCTGATCGCCGAGGGCCACTCCAACGCGGAGGTGTCCCGGCGGCTCACCGTCTCCGAGGCGGCGGTCGGCAAGCACATCGGGAACATCTTCATGAAGCTCGACCTGCCCCCGGCCCAGGAGTCCCACCGCAGGGTCCTCGCGGTCCTGGCGTACCTGCGGGACTGACGGGCCCTGCGGGATGGCCGGGCCCCGGTCAGAAACCGCGGACCGAGGCGACCGTGAACTCGGTCGGGGCACCCGTGGACGGCATGGGACCGCCGTCCTTGTCGAACTGGGAGCGGACCACCAGCGTGCGGCCCGGCACCTGGACCAGGGTGGTCGGGATCTGGAGCGAGGGGTCCGTCACCGTGCGGACCAGCCGGGCCCGGGTGCCGTCGGCCGAGAGCTGCCAGCGGCTCAGGGTGTTGCGGGTGTTCTGGGCCGCGCGCAGGACTCCGCCGGGTGCCAGGTCGAGACCGTCGGCGGTCTTCAGGTCGCCGCCGGTCAGGGCGGTGCGCGAGACCTCGCCCGAGCGGAGGTCGATGCGGAACAGATCGCCCGCGGTCATGTCGACGGTGAGCAGGAAGCGGCCGGCCGGGTCCGCGGCTATCCCGTTGAGCGAGAAGCTGCCCGCCGGGGACGGGGTGAGCCGCCCGCTCAGGTCGTACGCGGGCAGCAGCGGGCCGGAGCCGGCGGCGAGCTGCTCCGGGGTCACCCGGTAGACCACCGCGCGGACGCTGTCGGTGAGGTACGCGGTGCCGTCCGGGGTGAGCGCCAGGTCGTTGAGGAAGCGCGGTGCGCTGCCGGGTATCTCGAAGTGGGCCAGACGGGCCCCCGAGCGGGTGTCGTAGACCGAGACGCCCGAGGTGGAGTCGGTCACCCAGAGCCTGCCGCGCGCGTCGACGCGCAGTCCGTTCGCGGTGTGGCGGCCGTCGGTGCCCGAGGGCAGGAAGACCTCCGCCGCGTGTCCGCCGGAGCGGGCCCGGTAGATCGTGCCGTCCGTGTAGGAGCCGACGTAGACCGTGCCGGTGCGGGGGTCGGCGGCTATGCCCTCCGGGAAGACCTTCGCGCCGGGGAGGGTGAACGCGGTGGAGATCCGCGCCTGCGCGGCCCGGCCGGTCGTCGCCGTCCCGGCATCGGAGGCCTGGGCGGACGCGGACGCGGCCGGGGCAGCGCCGAGGGCGAGGGCGGAGGTCAGGGTGAGCAGGACCGCGGGCAGGAGCTTCTTCATCATCGGACGTCCTCTTCTGTATGGGTGAGCACGAAGATAAGTTAGAGCTCTAATGCTTGCAAGGGCTTTATGATGCGTCCATGACCTCCATGCCCGCCGAGGAGCGCATCGGCTCCCACATCAAGCGCGCCGAGCAGGCGCTCCTCGGGGCCAAGAACACGGCCGTGAAGCCGGCCGCAGTAACGGTTCCGCAGTACGCCGCCCTGCTCTGGCTCTCCGAGAAGCCCGGCATCAACGCCGCCGCGCTCGCCCGCCTGTGCGGGGTGACGCCGCCGACGATGAACACCGTGCTGAAGAACCTCCAGGAGCGCGGGCTGATCGAGCGGACCCCGCACGAATGGCACCGCAACGTCCTGGAGACCCGGCTCACCGACGAGGGGCGCGCCGTCATGGAGGTGGCCGACGCGGGCGCGGTGTCGGTGGAGCGGGCGCTGGCCGCCGAGTTCACGGGGGAGGAGCGGGAGTTGCTGATCCGGCTCCTCGGGCGGTGCGCCGACGCCCTCGACGCCCTGAGGTGATTCCGGGGGGCCGGGTTCCGGACGGGTGGAATTCAATGCATGTTTTTGCGTTGTTTTGGAACTCTCCGGGGGATTCACGCATCAGGACTAAAGGGGATCCCAGTCCGTTCTGTCCCAACGGGGGGCAGTCATGACCGTACGGAGCGAAGTTCGTGCAGCAGAACCAGCAGCGCCCGCGGCCCGATGACGAGCCGCAGCAGTACCCGCACCAGGAGCAGTCGCCGCAGGGCCCGTACGTCCCCCCGCACATATCCGGGCCGCCCGCCCCGCCGAAGCGCTCCCGCCGCGCGGTGTGGATCGGCGCGGCCGTGGCCTTCGCGCTCCTGCTCGGCGGCGGCTCCTTCGCCGCCTGGAAGCTGGACTGGTTCTCCGGCAACGGCTCCACGGTGAGCTTCGGCAAGACCCCGCCCGCCGCGCCCGGCACGACCGGCACGGACACCGGGCAGAAGACCTCGCAGGAGGCCCCGAAGGCCGCGCCCACGCCGACCGGCGACCCCGACGTGCAGCAGCCGACGGGCCCGGCGGCCACCTTCAAGCAGACCACCAAGCTCGACGACGGCACGATCATCGCCAAGACCCGGCTCGCGGGCGCCAAGTCCGGCTTCGAGGGCGACGTCTGGGTGTGGACGCCCAAGGAGTACGAGGACCCGAAGTACGCCAAGAGCGCCTTCCCGGTCCTCATCGCGCTCCCCGGCGGCAACGGGTACCCGGCCAACTACTGGTCCGACCGCAGCCTCGGCCTCCAGAAGGCCATCAGCGAGGGCGTCCAGGCCGGTACGAGCCTGCCCTTCGTCGTGATCATGCCGGTGCTGAACCCGGACGCGAAGTACTACTACGACGGAGCCGACATCCCCGGCCAGCCCAGGATGGGCACCTGGATCGCCGAGGACATCCCCGATTTCACCCGCGCCAACTTCCGTACGTACAAGTCCCGCGACGGCTGGGCCTTCATGGGCTCCTCCTCCGGCGCCTTCGTCGGGATGAAGCAGGTCCTGGAGCACCCGGACCGGTTCAAGGCCGTGATCGCCAGCGGCGGCGAGATCGTTCCCGACTCCCCGCTCTGGAAGGGCCACCAGGCGGAGATGGACGCGAACAACCCCGAGAAGCTGGCCCAGAAGCTGATCGACTCGGGCGGACCCGAGGTCTACATCAACTTCCAGATCGGGACCAAGGAGAGCGGCAAGCAGCGGATGACCCAGTTCCAGGAGAAGTACGGCAAGGGACCGGTCAAGATCACCATCCGCGACATCCAGAACGGCGAGCACAACGGCTGGCACTACGTGCGGGGCATGAAGGAAGGCTCGCTGGAGTGGATCAGCAAGGTCCTGAAGGGCCCGAAGCCCGAAGCGGGCTGACCGCTCCCGCGTGGCCCTCACCACGTCCGCCGGTCCCAGGCAACCCATCCGGTCGTTCATACCTCTGTTATGGATGTAAGGGGGACCAATCGGTCCGGCCCGCGCCCAGGGGCGCCGGAGAAGGAACGGGAACGATTCCGTGCACCAAGACCAGCAGGGTGACGGCCGCGCCATGACCGGGGGCGGCAGTGCCACGACCGAGGACGCCGGCGCCACGACCGGGGCCGGCAGTGCCACGACCGACGGTGCAGGCGCCACGCCCGGGGGCGGCCGCCGCCCCCGCCGCCGGCTGCGCCTGATCCTGATCAGCGGGGGGCTCGGCCTCACCCTCGTGGCCGGCGGGGCGGCCGCGTACCACTACGACCTCTTCACAGACATAGGGGATCCCGTCTCCTTCGGGAAGTCCCGGACCGAGGCCTCCACCGCCTCCGACACCCGGCCCGGCGTGAGCATGCCGACCGGGCCGAAGGCCGAGTTCGTCCGCACCTCCCGGCTGCCGGACGGCACCCAGATCGCCAAGACGACCCTGACGGGCAAGAAGTCCGGCTTCACGGGCGACGTGTGGGTGTGGGTGCCGAAGGAGTACGACGACCCGGCGTACGCCGAGAGCGCCTTCCCCGTCCTGATCTCCCTGCCCGGCGGCCGCGGCTACCCGACGAACTACTGGGGCACGGGCCCCGGCCTCGGCCTCCAGAAGGCCGTGAGCGACGGGGCGAAGTCCGGCAAGAGCCTGCCCTTCATCCTGGTCATGCCGGTCCACAACGCCGACACCAAGCACCACTTCGACGCCTCGGACATCCCCGGCCAGCCCAAGATGGGCACCTGGATGGCCGAAGACGTCCCGGATTTCACGAAGGCCAATTTCCGGACCTTCACCTCCCGCGACGGGTGGGCCTTCATGGGCTCCTCGGCGGGCGGGTTCGGCGCCTTCAAGCACGTCCTGAAGCACCCCGACCGCTTCAAGGCGGCCATCGCGAGCGGTGTCGACATCGTTCCCGATTCCCCGCTGTGGAACGGGAACAAGCAGGCCATGGAAGAGAACAACCCCGAGAAGCTCGCCGAGAAGCTGATCAGGGCGGGCGGCCCGGACGTCTACATCAACTTCCAGATCGGCACCGCGGAGTCCGGCCGGGAGAAGGCCGAGCAGTTCATGAAGGACTACGGCAAGGGTCCCGTGCACACCACGCTGCAGGTGATCCAGGATGGTGAGCACAACGGGAAGTCCTACGTACGCGGGATGAGGGAGGGCGCACTGGAGTGGATCAGCAAGGTGATGTCCGCACCGACCCCCAAGCCCCGGCCGGCCGGGAGCGGCAGCGCAAGCAGCGCCGCCTCCCGATGAGCCCCAGGGCCAAGGGGCTCGCCTCGGCGGCCGTGGCCGGCATCGCCGCGGTGCTCGCCGTGGCGTTCGTCAAGAGCGCCGGCGGCTACGAGGACCGCAAAGCGCTCCCCTTCCCCACGGTCGGCGTGCTCATGGCCAACGGGGAGCACTGGTGCACGGCGAGCGTCGTCGACAGCCCGCAGGGCAACGTCGTCGCCACGGCCGCGCACTGCGTGGCCCCCGCCGGCGAGGACGGGCAGCCGGGCGAGGTCGCGCACGACGGGCTGGCCATCGGCGAGCTCGCCTTCGCCCCCGCCTTCTCCGGGGAGGGCTCCGGGAAGCAGCCCCTCGGGGTGTGGAAGGTGCGCTCCATCCACGTGGACGACCGCTGGACGAAGTGGGGCGAGGACACCGCCGACTTCGCGTTCCTCTCCGTCGAGCCGGACGGGGACGGGCGGAGCCTCCAGGACGTCGTCGGCCGCGACGAGGCCGCCAAGCCCGTCTGGACCTCCGGCTACGACCGGGAGGTGACCGTGGTCGGCTACCCGGAATCGCAGCACAACCCCCAGAACAAGCCCGTCGCCTGTACGACGCAGAGCCGTCACGACGAGGACGACCCCGCCATGCTCTACATCAACTGCTCCGGCTTCTGGACGGGGACCAGCGGCAGCCCGTGGATCGCCGACCGGGGCGGGCCGGGGCGTCCGGGCCAGCTGATCGGGGTGCTGAGCGGCGGGGACACGGACGTGGACTCGACGGCCGCCCTGTTCGACGGCCGGGCGAAGGCGCTGTACGAGCGGGCCGCGAAGAACTGAGCGCGGGGGGCCACCCGTCAGGTGGGGCGTTCCGTCAGGTGGGCCGTTCCGTGCTCACGATCACGCACACCGCCGCCACGACGATGGTGCCGCCGAGCAGGATCGGCCAGGTCAGGGCCTCGTCGAGGATGAGCCAGCCCAGGGCGACGGCCACGACCGGGTTCACGTAGGCGTACGTGGCCACCAGCGAGAGCGGGGCCGCCCGCAGGAGCCAGACGTACGCGGTGAAACCGACGAGCGAGCCGAACAGCACGAGGTAGCCGAGGGCCAGCCAGGAGGCCGTGGAGTACGAGGCGGGGTCCAGGCCGTGCTGCTCGCCGCGGCACAGGCCGACCACGATGCCGCCGGTCCCGCCCGCGAGCATCTGGTACGCGCCGCCGGTGAAGGGGTTCGGGGGCAGGGTCAGCTTCGCCGCGGAGAACGAACCGAGCGCCCAGAGCACCGAGCCGGCGAGCACCATGAGCACCCCGCCGAGCCCGATCTCGCCGCCGATGCCCGGGCTGGTCAGCACGGCGAGCCCGCCCAGACCCAGCAGCACCCCGGCCACGGTGCGCGGCGAGGGGCGGTCACCGGAGCCGGCGCGCAGGACGACCAGCCACATCGGTACGGCGGCCACCAGGAGCGCGGCGAGCCCCGAGGGGACCGTGGTCTCGGCGAGGACGACGAACCCGTTGCCGCCGAGGACCAGGAGCAGGCCGACGACGACGGCGGACCTCACCTGGGCGCGGGTGGCCCTGAGGGCGGCCGGTCCGTCGCGCCAGGCGACGATGCCGGCGAGCAGGGCCCCGGCGGTCAGGAAGCGGGCGCCGGCGGAGAGGAAGGGGGGCATGGTCTCGACGACGATCCGGATGCCGAGGTAGGTCGAACCCCAGACGACGTAGACGAGGGCAAGTGCGACCCAGACGCGGGTCGTTGAGGTGCGCATGACGTGCACCCTATGTCGTTGGCCATTGCACCCATCGGATGTCTCAACGGGTGGGCCGGACGGTCCCGTTCCGGTCCGCGGACTCCGTCGGCCCCTCGGCTCCGTCAGCCCGCCGGCTCCGTCAGCCCGCCGGTGCGGCCAGCCCGGCCTTGGCGCCCGCGCCGCAGAGGGGGAGCACCGCGGTGCGTTCGTGCAGGGGGTTGCCGGGCGCGCCGGGACCGACCGCGGCCCAGCAGGCCGCGGCGGTCGGCTCCACGAAGAGGCCGCGCCGGGCCAGGTCGAGCTGGGCCGCGCGCACGCGGTCGTCCGGGACGGTCAGGAAGGTGCCGCCGGACGTGCGGACGGCCGCCAGGATCTGCCGGGCCCGCGGCGGGGCCGGGATCGCGATGCCCTCGGCCACCGTGGGGAGCTGGGGGACGGGGCCGGCCTCCTCGGCGCCCGCGTGGAAGGCCGTGGCCAGCGGGGCGACCGCCTCGGACTGGACGGCGATCAGCGCCGGCGGGCGGACCCCGCGGCGGGCCAGCTCCTCCATCGCCAGCGCGGCCCCGAGCAGCAGCGTGCCGTTGCCGACGGGGACCACCAGCACCTCGGGAAGGTGGCCGCCGAGCGCTTCCCAGACCTCGTAGACGTACGTCTTGGTGCCGTGCAGGAAGTACGGGTTGAACACGTGGCTGGCGTAGAAGACCCCCGGGAGGTCGGCCGCCTCGCGCGCAGCCACCGCCGCGGCCTCGCGCCCGCCCGGCACCACGCGGACCGTCGCGCCGTGCGCGCGCATCTGCTCCGTCTTCTTCGCCGAGGTGCCCTCCGGCACGAAGACCTCGCACGCCAGCCCGGCCCGCGCGCAGTACGCCGCGAAGGCGGTTCCCGCGTTGCCGCTGCTGTCCGCCACCACCCGCTCGGGGGCCAGCCGGCGCGCGAGCTCGGCGAGCATCACGGCGCCCCGGTCCTTGAACGACAGCGTGGGCATCAGGTAGTCGAGCTTGGCGTGCACCCGCTCCGCCAGCGGCACCAGCGGGGTGTTGCCCTCCGCCAGCGTCACGGCGTACGCCCCGGTCAGCGGCAGTGCCGCCCCGTACCGCCAGAGCGAGTTGGGCCCCGCCGCGGGCTCCAGCGGGGCGGCCGGATCGGGGGCGAAGTCGAGGTCCCACGGTCCGCCGCAGACCGGGCAGCACCAGGGCGCGGTCCGGGCGTCGGCGCGCGTGCCGTCTTCGGGGCAGAGGTAGCCGGGGATTGCGTGCGTCATGTGCGGAGCGCCTTTGCTCGTTCATGGCTTGCGTATGGCACGGATGTTACGCGCCCGTTGTCCTCTTGTGGGGAGCCGAGGCGGTGGGTCAACCTTTCAGGAGCGGCGGCCTGTTGGGCCGAATGTGCAGGGGCGATCCGCCCTGTGCATTGTCATGGCCATGACTAAAACCCCTGGCCGGGACAGCCGCGCACCCCCCGCAGCGCACCACCTATGAGGAGGAACCCTCACATGTCCGTGATGCGTCACACCCGCCGGAAGGCCGCCGGCATCGGCGCGACCGCCGCACTGGCCCTCGCACTCGGCGTCGCCGCCGCGTTACCCGCCTCGGCGGCCTCGGACGCCCCGCAGGGCGTCATCGAGAACGCCGGCGCCGAAGGCACCGTCTCCGGCAGCTACATCGTGACCCTGAACGACTCCGCCGCCCGCTCCACCGCCGACAGCGGGAAGGCCGTCGCCAAGCGGTACGGCGCGAGGATCGACCGGACCTACAGCGCCGCCCTCAACGGCTACTCCGTCGAGGTCTCCGAGGCGCAGGCCAAGAAGCTCGCCGCCGACCCGGCCGTCAAGTCGGTCGTGCAGAACCGTGTCTTCACCGTCGACGCCACCCAGCCGAACCCGCCGTCCTGGGGCCTGGACCGCATCGACCAGCAGGCGCTCCCGCTGAACCAGAGCTACACCTACCCGGACAAGGCCGGCGAGGGCGTGACGGCGTACATCATCGACACGGGCGTGCGCATCACCCACACCGACCTCGGCGGGCGCGCCTCCTACGGCTACGACGCCATCGACAACGACAACACCGCGCAGGACGGCCACGGTCACGGCACGCACGTCGCCGGCACCGTCGCGGGCACCTCGTACGGCGTGGCGAAGAAGGCGAAGATCGTCGGCGTGCGCGTGCTCGACAACAACGGCTCCGGTACGACCGCCCAGGTCGTCGCCGGCATCGACTGGGTGACGGCGCACGCCGTCAAGCCGGCCGTGGCGAACATGTCGCTGGGCGGCGGCGCGGACTCCGCGCTCGACACCGCCGTGCGCAACTCCATAGCCAGCGGCATCACCTACGGCGTCGCCGCGGGCAACGAGTCCACCAACGCGAACACCAAGTCCCCGGCCCGCGTGACCGAGGCGATCACCGTCGGCGCCACGACCAACACCGACGCCAAGGCGAGCTACTCCAACTACGGCGCGGTCCTGGACCTCTTCGCCCCGGGCTCCAGCATCACCTCCTCGTGGGGCACCGGCGACACCGCCACGAACACCATCTCCGGCACCTCGATGGCGACCCCGCACGTGGTCGGCGCCGCCGCGCTCTACCTCGCGGCCAACCCTGCGGCCACCCCGGCCCAGGTCTCCACGGCCCTGGTCAACGCGGCCACGCCGAGCGTCGTGACCAGCCCCGGAACCGGCTCCCCGAACCGCCTGCTCAACGTCGGGAACTCCACCACCCCGCCGAACCCGGGCACCCGCTTCGAGAACACCGCGGACTACGCGATCAACGACAACGCCACCGTCGAGTCGCCGATCACCGTCAGCGGGATCTCCGGCAACGCCCCGGCCACGCTGAGCGTTCCGGTCGACATCAAGCACACGTACGTCGGTGACCTGCGGGTCGACCTCGTCGCCCCCGACGGCACCGTCTACAACCTGCGCAACCGCACCGGCGGCAGCGCGGACAACATCATCCAGACGTTCACGGTGAACGCCTCGTCCGAGGTGGCCAACGGCGTGTGGAAGCTGCGGGTCGCCGACCTCGCGAACATCGACACCGGAAAGATCGACTCCTGGGCGCTCCAGTTCTGAGCGACCTCGAGGTGAGGACGCGGTGAGACCGCGGTGAAGTGCGGGGGCGACCGTTTCGGCGGCCGCCCCCGCTGCGTACTATTCGCGCATTCGTTCGCGCACATCCCTGAGCGAACGCTTCCGTCGCAGCCACCGCCATGCCTTGATGGAGCACTCCACCCAGTGAGCAACCAGCCCCCGCACCTCCGGCCCGCACCGCCCCCGCCACCGCCGCCGTACGGGCACCCGTACGGGCAGCCGTACGGGCCGCCCGCGCTCAACGGGTTCGCGTTCGCCTCGCTGCTCGTGGGGCTGCTGTGCTTCCCGCCGCTGGGCATCGTCTTCGGGGTCGTGGCCCTCGTACAGATCGCGAAGAAGGGCGAACGGGGCAGGGCGCTCGCCGTGAGCGGGCTGGTGGTGTCGCTGCTGATGTCCGTGGTCATGGTCGTCACCGTGGCGTGGGCCGCGGGCACGGTCTTCGACCGGGCCCGCGCGATGGGGGCGCTGGAGCCGTACGAGGACGTCGAGGGCGAGCTGACCGACATCGACGACATGCGCGCCGGCGACTGCTTCAACGTCCCCGGCGGGGACCTGCTCGACGAGGACCCCTTCGTGTACCGGATCGCCTGTACGGAGGTGCACGACGCGGAGGTCACCTCCTCGACCACGCTGAGCGGGGCGCGCTTCCCCGGCGCCGACGAGATGAAGAAGTCGATGACGGAGAGCTGCTGGCGGGCTCAGGACGCGTACGCGATGGACACGTGGGCGCTCCCGGCGTACGCGGAGATGTTCTACTTCGCGCCCTCGCACGGGAGCTGGAGCGACGGCGACCGGCGGGTCCTGTGCGTGATCGGCACGGCGGACGAGGAGCACCGCGGCAGCCTGCGCAAGGACGCCGGGATGCTGAAGCCGGAGCAGGTGACCTTCCTGCACGCCATGAACGAGACCGAGCTGGTGATGGCCCGCTCGCCCGAGTCGGACGTGGACGAGGCCCTGGACGAGTACCGCGCGTGGGCCCGGGAGGTGGAGGTGGCGCTGGCCGCCGAAGCGCAGATGCTGGACGGGGCGAAGGCGAGCCCCGAACTGGCCGGGCCGGCGGGCGTGCAGCGCGAGCGGGTCGAGGCGGCGCGCCGGCAGTGGAGCAGGGCGGCGGGCGCGACGACCGGGGACGCGTTCGTCGAGGCCTGGGACCGGGCGCTCGGCGAGCTGCCCGTCGAGGCGGAGAAGGCGCTGCGCGGGGCGTACGGGCTGTCGACGACCGTTCCGGAGTGGCTGCAGGAGGCCCAGGGGGACGTGCCGGGCGCGCCGGGGAGCTCGCCCGCTCCGAGTCGGAGGCCGTCGGTGGAGGCCGCGTGATCGTAACTCGGGGTAACGTTCCGTAACGGGTTTCAATGACCTGGCTTCATCACTTCGGGTGAAACTCTGGCCCTTGCTTGCGGTGTACAACCGTCGGTTGCCAAGGTGTAGCTGTCTGTCAACCTGATGGGAGTGGCCAGTGACTTTCGGCGAGCAGCCGGCCTATCTGCGCGTCGCCGGGGATCTGCGACGGAAGATCGTCGATGGGTCCCTGCCTCCGCACGCCCGGCTGCCTTCACAGGCCCGGATCCGTGAGGAGTACGGGGTCTCCGACACCGTGGCCCTGGAGGCGCGCAAGGTCCTCATGGCGGAGGGACTGGTCGAAGGCCGTTCCGGGTCCGGCACGTACGTACGGGAACAGCCCGTCCCGCGGCGCGTCGCCCGCTCCGGCTACCGCACGGGCGGGGTATCGACCCCCTTCCGGCAGGAGCAGGCCGAGGCGGGGGCCCGCGGCACGTGGGACTCCAGCAGCGAACAGGTCGACGCCCCCGCGGACATCGCGAAGCGGCTGGGCATCGAGCCGGGCGCGCGTGTGATGCGCACGCGCTACGTCTTCCGTGACGCGGGGGAGGCGATGATGCTGTCGACCTCGTGGGAACCGCTCGCCGTGACCGGCCGGAGCCCCGTGATGCTGCCGGAGGAGGGCCCGCTGGGCGGGTCCGGGGTGGTCGACCGGATGGCCGCGATCGACGTGGTCGTGGACAACGTGGTCGAGGAGGTCGGCGCGCGGCCGGGCCTGGCGGAGGAGAGCCTGCTGCTCGGCGGGGTGCCGGGGCACGTGGTGCTGGTGATCGGGCGCACGTACTTCGCGTCCGGCCGCGCCGTGGAGACCGCGGACGTGGTCGTCCCGGCGGACCGCTACCGCCTGGCGTACCACTTGCCGGTGCGCTGACCCCGCCATGCGGGGCCCCTGTGCCGGTGCGCTGAACCCTGCGGGCCGCCGTCCTGGGGCTCCGCCCCAGACCCCGCGCCTCAATCGCCGGCGGGGCTGAAATTGCCCTCCGGGCAATCCCGCCCCGCCGGGGCGCACGGTGCGCTACGCGCACGTGCGGGCTGACGCCGGCCGAATCAAGCCCCTCCGGCGTTCGAGGAGCGGGGGTTCGGGGGCTGGCCCCCGGAGCGGCGGTGCACCGGAACGCGGACATGGCGTCGCGGGGGTGTAACCCCGGCGATACGCGGGGCCCGGGGGTGTAACCCCCGGGCAATGCCCCAGAGTGACGGGCCGTCACGCAAGCGGCCTACCTTCCGGCGGTATGACCGATACCGCCGCCCCGGCCACGGCCCCCGCGCCGCCCCGCAGGAGCTACGCCAAGCTCGCCGCCGACGAGAGCCGCGAGGACTACTCGCTCAGATACGCGCCCCACTCCTTCCGCCGCTGGGGCCCCGGCAACGTCGCCGGCACGGCCCTCGGCGGCATCGCCTACCTCGCCGACTTCGCCATCGGCGCCTCCATCGTCTTCGCCTACGGCTTCACCAGCGGGGCCGCCGCGATCCTGGCGGCCGCCGTCGTCATCTTCCTGACCGGGATCCCCATCGCCCGTGCGTGTGCCAAGTACGGCCTGGACATGGACCTGGTCACCCGGGGCGCGGGCTTCGGGTACTTCGGCTCCACCCTCACCTCCCTCATCTACGCCTCGTTCACGTTCATCTTCTTCGCGCTCGAAGGCTCGATCATGGCCCAGGCCATGCACCAGGCCCTCGGTCTGCCCGTGGAGATCGGGTACCTCCTCACCACGCTCGTCGTCATCCCGATCGTCTTCAAGGGCATGGGCGCCCTCGCCAAGGTGCAGGCCTGGACCCAGCCGATCTGGCTGATCGGGCTGGTCCTGCCCTTCCTCGTGCTCGCCTTCGAGGCCCCCGACGCGTGGGGAGCCTTCACGCACTTCGGCGGGACGGAAGGGGCCGGCTCCGGCTTCTCGTGGATCGGCTTCGGGTTCGGCACCGGCATCGCGCTCTCGCTCATCGCCCAGATCGGCGAGCAGGCCGACTACCTGCGGTTCATGCCCGCCAAGACCCCGGCCAACAGCCGCCGCTGGAACCTCGCCGTGCTCGCCGCCGGCCCCGGCTGGGTGATCATCGGCGCCGCCAAGCAGCTCGGCGGGGCCTTCCTCGCCTTCGTTTCCCTGGAGGCGGTGGGCAAGACCCACGCGCTGGAGCCGATCGCCCCGCAGCTGGAGGCGCTGCGCCCCTGGCTCGGCAGCCTCGCGCTGCCGGTCGCCGCGGTCTTCGTCGTCGTATCGCAGATCAAGATCAACGTCACGAACGCCTACAGCGGCTCGCTGTCCTGGTCGAACTTCTTCTCCCGCGTCACCCACCGCCACCCGGGCCGCGTCTGGTACATCTTCCTCAACCTCGGCATCGCGCTGACGCTGATGGAGCTGAACATGTTCGCGATGCTCGGCAAGCTGCTCGGCTTCTACTCCAACGTCGGCATCGCCTGGATCGCCGCCGTCGCCGCCGACCTCGTGATCAACAAGCGGCTCGGACTCAGCCCCCGGTACATCGAGTTCAAACGCGCCTACCTGTATTCCGTCAACCCGGCCGGTTTCGGCGCGATGGCGATCGCCTCCACCGTCTCGATCCTCGCCTTCTTCGGCCTTTTCGGGACATACGCCGAGGCCTTCTCCACCTTCATCGCGGCCGGACTCGCGCTCGTCCTCTGCCCGTTGATCGCGTGGGCGACGAAGGGGAAGTACTACCTGGCCAGGCCGAACACCGTCAACGGCCCCGGGGTGGAGGTCGCGGACGTCACCGCCACGCACCTCTGCTCCGTCTGCGAGACCGCGTACGAGCTCCCCGACATCGCCGACTGCCCCGTCCAGTCCGGCCCGATCTGCTCGCTCTGTTGTTCCCTCGACGCGACCTGCGGGGACGTCTGCCGCAAGGCGAACCCGGGCGGGGCGGTGGTTTTGCCGCTGCCGACCGTGCGCGGGCTCTGAACCGGCGCGCACGGCCCACTCGTACGCATGGCCGGATGCGTACGCCTGCGAGGTACCTCTTCGTGAAAAACCGTATCCGCTGAGTAAAGGTCGGGCGTAGGCTCGGGCATATGCGCAATGCGGTTTCCCGGGCAGGTACGTCGGCGGAGGGTGAAACGCGATGAACGACAGCGGTGCCCTGCTCCCGTGGCTGGTCATACGGCAGGACGACAACGGCAACCGCTACCGGGTGGGCCGGTACCCCACCCGGGCCGAGGCCCAGAAGGTCGCCGACAGCCTCGAGGACAGAGGACACAAGCAGCTCTACTGGATCGAGCGGCTCGTCCAGGGCACCACCGCCGGCCGGACCGCCACGACGAACTGACCGGCGCGGCCCCCGCGCCGCCGCTGAAATAGGCTCCGCCCATGACCGTACGAATCGTCGTGGGCGGAGCCCTTTGTCATGAGGGGCGGCTGCTGGCGGCCCGCCGCAGTGCGCCCCCGGAGCTCGCCGGCCGCTGGGAGCTGCCCGGCGGGAAGACCGAGCCGGGCGAGTCGGTGCCCGAGGCGCTCGTGCGGGAACTGCGCGAGGAGCTCGGTGTCGAGACCGAGGCGCTGGAGCGGATTCCGGGGGAGTGGCCGCTGAAGCCCGGCCTCGTCCTGCACGTGTGGACGGCCCGGCTGCTCTCCGGCGACCCGGTCCCGCTGGAGGACCACGACGAGCTGCGCTGGCTCGCACCCGGCGAGCTGGACTCGGTGGACTGGCTCGACCAGGACCGGCCCGCGGTCGCCGAGGCCGGCCGCAGGCTGGGGTCCGCGTCCGGGGCTCCCGAGGCCGCGTCCGGGGCCGGCGGGTCCGCCGCCGCTGCGGGTGGCGCTCGCGGGGGCGCGTGACGCGCATGCTCTAGGCCGTCTGCGCCACAGTGCGCCGGTCCGTGGGGGACCGAGTGGTACGACGCCGTGAATATCGGGTATGTCGCTATTAATCCCTATCTCTTACTTGTCCCCCGTGGTTCTGTCCCTGTCGAACCGGACTGGGGTCGCCAGCCGGCCCGGGAAGTGATCGGCGTGATCGACACAGACGGTGAATGCGCCGAGTGGGCCTTCCCCGCCGAACCGGGTGCCGTCCGCACCGCGCGCCACGCGGTGCGCGGCACCCTTCGCGACTGGGGCCTGGACTCCGTCGGCGACGTCACCGTCCTGCTGGTCAGCGAGCTGGTCACCAATTCCCTGCGGTACGCCTCCGGCCCCATCGGGGTGCGGCTCGTACGGCGTGATCCGGCCGCCGCGGGGGCTCCCTCGGGTCCGGCACTTCTCGTGGAGGTTTCGGATCCGCTTCCGGATCCACCCCGCGAACGGGTGGCCAAGCCCGATGACGAGGGGGGTCGCGGGCTGCATCTGGTGGCCGTCTCGGCGCAGCGCTGGGGGACCCGGCACGGGAAGTCGGGCAAGACCGTGTGGTTCGAGTTGGCTCTTCCTGGTGAGTAACAAGGTGAAGGGCAGCTGACGATCACACGGCTTGGCTGAAAAACAACGGGATCTTTTTGTGATCGCGAAGGCCGTGTCGTACGGGGCCATGGTGCTGAATACTTCGGTCATGGCCGGTCCGGTTGCGGTGAGCTGGAGGGGACGGTCGCGTGAGCGAGATACCTGTACAGGCACATCAGGCGCGTGAGGCCCGTGTGCCCGGTGAGGCTGTGCCCGGGGAGACCTGGCACGACTCCCTGTGGCACAGCAGCCCGCCTGGCTCGATATATGACTACATAAAGGTCGCTTCCTTCTCGATCGGTCCCGATGGCCTGATCGACCAGTGGAGCCTGCGCGCGGAGGAGCTCTTCGGGCTGACCCCGGCGCAGGCCGTCGGCCGCGACCCGGTCGACGCCTTCATGCCGCCCGAGCTCCGCGCCGACGGGCACCGCAGGGTCGCCGGAATTCTCGATGGCAAGGAATGGACCGGCCTGATCCCCTTCCGGATCCCCGGCGGCGACGGCCGGCACGGCGTGGCCGAGATCTATGTGATGCCCACCCGGACCGAATCCGCCGAGCGGGCCGCGCTCTGCGTGGTGGTCGACGTACGGGCGCTGCGCCGGATCGAATCCGATCTGGCCGCCTCGCAGGCGATATTCGGCCAATCTCCCTTCGGCTTCCTGCTCTTCGGCACCGACCTCACCGTCCAGCGCGCCAACCGCCGCTTCGCGACCGTGTTCGGCGGCGCCGCCGAGGAACACCGCGGCCGCACCGTCCACGACTACCTGCCCCCGCACGAGGCCGACCGGATGGCCGAGGCCCTGCGCAGGGTGCTGGAGACCGGCGAATCCGTCACCGACCTCCAGATCACCGGCGCGGCACCCGGCAGCCGGGAACACCGCCACTGGTCCATCAACCTCTACCGCGTCCACGGCGGGACCGGCCGCCCCATCGGAGTCGCCGGCCTCGGCACCGACGTCACCCGCCGCCACCTCGCCGCACGCGAGGCCGCCGGGGTGCGGCGCAATCTGGCCCTCCTGAACGAGGCCGGACACCGCATCGGCAACTCCCTCGACCTGGAGACCACCGCCCGCGAGCTCCTCGACGTCACCGTCCCCGGCTTCTGCGACCTGGCCGCCGTCGACCTCTACCAGGGGCTGCTCCTCGGCGACGACGACCGCCCCGCCCGCCCCCAGGGCCCGGGCGTGCCCAGCCTCCCCGGCCCCGGCCGGGCGCCCTCGGCTCCGCTGCGGCGGGTCGCCTTCGCCTCGGCGGTGTCGGACGCGCCGCTGTCGGGTCCGGGCGCGCTGGTCTCCGTAGGGGAGGTGCACCGCTACCCGGCCGGGTCGCCCGGCGCGCTCGCGCTGCGGACGGCGCGGCCGCGGCTCGTGGAGGGCGGCGGACCGGAATCCGGGGACCTCGTCCAGTCCACGCTCGTCGTACCGCTCGTCGCGCACGACACGGTGGTCGGCCTCGCCCAGTTCTCCCGTACGAAGGGCAGCGAGCCCTTCGGCGAGCGGGACCGGGCGGTCGCGGTCGAGCTCGCCGCGCGTGCCGCCGTCTGCATAGACAACGCCCGGCTGTACCGGCGCGAGCACGAGCGCGCGCTGATACTGCAGCGCAGCCTGCTGCCCCCCGGCGACCCGGAGGCGGCCGGGCTCGACATCGCCTGCCGCTACCTGCCCGGGAACGCGGCCACCGAGGTCGGCGGCGACTGGTTCGACGTCATCGAACTGCCCGGGCACCGTACGGCGCTGGTCGTCGGCGACGTCATGGGACGCGGGCTGCGGGCGGCCGTCGCGATGGGCGAACTGCGCACCGCGGTCCGTACGCTCGCCCTGCTCGACCTGGAACCCGCCGAGGTGCTGACCGCGCTCGACGAGATCGCGCGCGGGCTCGGCGCGCCCGGCGGCTCCCAGCAGGCCTCGCGGGCCGCACTGCACTCGCGGGACGCGGACCGCTCGGAGGTCTACCTCGCGACGTGCGTCTACGCCGTCTACGACCCGGTGACGCGCCGCTGCACCATCGCCAACGCGGGCCACATGCCGCCGGTGCTGGTGGAACCGGTGGAGGAGGGCGGCGAGCCGCGGCCCGGCCTGCTGCTGGAGGTCCCGCCGGGGATGCCGCTGGGCGTGGGCGGGGAGCCGTTCGAGGAGGTCGAGGTCGAACTCCCGGAGGGCGCGCTGCTCGCGCTGTACACGGACGGCCTGGTCGAATCCCGGGACCACCCGCTGGAGGAGGGCCTGAAGGGCTTGCGGGACGCGCTGGCCGACCCCGCGCGCCCGCTGGAGGAGGTCTGCGACCACGTCCTGAACACCCTGGACACCCGCCACGGGGAGGACGACATCGCCCTCTTGATGGCCCGCGTGCAGGGCCTGCCGGTGGACGCGGTCGGGGACTGGCAGCTGCCGCGCGAGGCGCGCTCGGTGGGCCGGGCGCGGGAGCTGGCGCGGGCGAAGCTGCCGGCCTGGGGCCTGGAGGGGCTGCTCGACACCACGGAACTGCTGGTCAGCGAGCTGGTCACGAACGCCCTGCGGTACGGCGAGGGCGAGATCCGGCTGCGGCTGCTGCTGGACCGGACCCTCGTCTGCGAGGTCTGGGACGGGAACCTGGTCCAGCCCCGGCGGCGGCGCGCGCGCGACACGGACGAGGGCGGCCGCGGCCTCCAGCTGGTCGGCCTGCTCTCGGCGGGCTGGGGCACCCGCCGCACCCACCGGGGCAAGACGGTCTGGTTCGAACTCCCGCTGCCGGGCGCGGTGGCGGAGTCGGTGTCGGAACTGTCCGCGGAGCAGCTGCTGAGCATGTATGGATGAGCACAGCCGGGTGAGCGCCCCCGGGCCGGCCGCCGCCGGCCCGGGATCGGAACGGAAGGACGCCGGGGCGGGGCTCAGGCCGTCGCCTTCAGGGCGGCCAGGCGGGCCTCGATCTCCGAGGTCTTGCCCAGGTCGTCCAGGGACTCGAACTGGGCGTCCAGGGAGGACGCGGCCAGCTCCTGCTTGCCCATCGCCATGGCCTCCTCGCGGCGCACCTTCTCCTCGAAGCGGTTGATGTCGCTCGTCGGGTCCATCACGTCGATGTTCTTGACCGCGTCCATCATCGTGTTCTGCGCCTGGGCCGTCTTGGCCCGCGACACCAGCTCGTCGCGCTTCGCCGTCAGTTCCGTCAGCTTGTTCTTCATCGAATCCAGCCCGGACTTGAGTTTGTCGACCACCTCGGTCTGCGCGGCGATCGTCGGCTCGGCCGTCTTGGCCTCCTTCTCCGACTGCATCTGGCGGCCGAGGGCGACCTTCGCGAGGTTGTCGAACTTGTCCGCGTCGGCGGTGGACCCGGAACTCCGCAGCTCGTCGGCCTTCTTGCTCGCCGCGAGGGCCTTGCCGCCCCATTCCGCGGCCGCCTCCACGTCCTCCTTGTGGTCCGCTTCGAGCATCCGCAGGTTGCCGATGGTGGTGGCGACGGCCTGCTCCGCCTCCGCGATGTTGTTCGTGTAGTCGCGGATCAGCTGGTCCAGCATCTTCTGCGGGTCCTCGGCCTGGTCCAGCAGGGAGTTGATGTTGGCCTTGGCGAGCTGGGTGACGCGGCCGAGGATGGTCTGCTTGCTCATGTCGATCTCTCCTTGGGGGAGCCGGGGAAGTGGGGGAAGCGAACGGGGGCCTGAGGGCCGGGTGGGCCGAGCGGGCCGAGTGGGCCGAGGCCGGGTGCGGCAGCCGGGGTGCGGCAGCCGGGGGTGTGGGAGCCCGGGGGCGGGAGTCCGTCAGAAGCGG
>NZ_JBSGXB010000057.1:0-24470 GCF_053609185.1 Streptomyces sp. NPDC054956
CGGGGCCCGCCATTTTGCGGTTACCTGCCGCCGGTCAGAGGTAGTCCGTCTGCGGCAGCAGACGGACCGCTGCCTGCGGAAAGCGGTGGGCCACCCGTGCCCTGAGGCTCGGATCCAGCCCGTCGCCGTGGTCGTAGACCGCGACAGTGCTGAGCGAGGGCAGGCGCGCGAACGTGGCGAGCCCGGTCAGTGCCCCGGGGTGCAAGGCGATTTCCCGCAGGTTCTCCAGTGCCGAGACCTCCGCCCACGCGGCCTCCCCACCGGGGCGCCAGTCGTCGCCGAGCCACAGCCGCAGCAGACTCGTGAGTCGTCCCAGGCCGGCCAGGTCCGGGTCGGCGTCGGTCACGTCGATCACCTCCGGGCGGGCTTCGGCGGCGAAGTCGGTGAAGGACCACGCGGTGTGCGGTGCCTCCAGTTTGAGCTCGCGCAGCCGAGGCCAAGCCGTGAGGGCCGGACCGAGGGGGACGTCGCTGCCGAGGTGGAGCTTCACGTGCTCCAAAGGCAGCCCGTGCAGTGCGGCCAGGTCCCGCAGCGCGGGCCAGGCTTCGATGGTGAGCTCCCGAAGCGAGGTGTGGCCGCGCAGGAATTCGGCGTCGCTCCCGCCGTCGAAGTTCCACAAGCCCAGGCCCGAGACCGGTTGGCGGGACAGGAAGCGGGTCAGGGCGCCCCGGGTCACCGGTGGGCGGACGATCAGGCTGGGCGGGCCGGTGAAGCCCGTCAGCGTCGCGAGGGCGGCGTCCGAGTCGACGACGAGGCCACGGGGCGGCGGGACCATGCGCGCCAGCACCTCGGCGGCGTAGTGCTCGGTGTCGAACCGCTCCCAGACCCGGGTCAGTGTCGCGCGAAGCTGTTCGTCGGGGTGGTGGCAGTAGCCGGCGAGGTATCCGACGGCCGCCTCGGACCCGGTCTCCGCCGCCGCGATCACGGAGAGCCGGGCGGTGCGGTTCGACTCCTCGGCGTAGGGGAGCAGCTCCAGGATCAGCGGCCCGATCCGGCCGAGTGCGCGCGCCGCTTCCTCGTTCCGCGGCGGTATGAGTCGGCGGGCGGCCGTCCGGACCTCCCGGCGCAGATCGGGGTCCAACTCGGCCGCGTACTCCAGCGACGCGAGGGCCAGCAGGACGGCCCGGTCGGTGTCCCGGACCAGCAGGTCGCCGATGATCGCCGCGCGGTCGTGGGGGCGGCCCTGGGCGACGGCCATGCGGATGACGTCCTCCCACTGGTCGTCGTCCGCGTGCCGGGTCAGCTCGCCGAGGCCGCCCTCGTCCAGGGCGGCCCGGGCGCCGAGGAAGTCCTGGAAGGTGCGGTGGACGAATTCAAGCCTGTCCTCCGTGGGGGCCCGCAGGAGTCCGGTCCGCTCCAGGAAGTGCTTCAGTACGGCCGGGGCCTCGCCGAGCACCTGGGCGGCCAGTACGGCAGGCAGTGCGCCGGCGATCAGCTCCTCGGCCCGGCTCCGGCGGATCTGCGTGCGGCCGTTGCGGATCAGCCAGTACGCGAGGCGCTGGAGCAGTTGTAGTTGTGGTTCCTCGGCGAGGTCGGGCAGGCGCAGCTCCCGCTCGCGGTCGCGGCGGTGCAGCAGCATCGACAGGGCCGCGGTGTAGAGCTCCTTGCGGCCAGAGGGCAGGAAGCCCCGGCGTTCGCGGTGCAGGGCGCAGATCAGCCCGCACAGCAGCGGGTTGGTGGCGAGGCGGGCCAGCTCCGACTTGGTGGCCAGGGAAACCAGCAGCTGGTCGCGGAGCTCCTCGCCGGCCTCCGCCGCCGCGTGCCAGCGGCTGACGAAGCCGAGCACGTCGTTTCGGTTCATGGGGGAGAGGGTCAGCTCGGAGAAATCCTCGGAGGCCAGCCAGTCCTGGCGGACCGCCGAGGGGCGGGAGGTGACCAGCCAGCGGTTGTCGGGGTAGGCGGTGAGTAAATCGGTGAGCCAGTCGCGGGCGCGGGCCCGCTCGGCCTCCGGGATCTCGTCGATGCCGTCCACCAGGACCAGGCCGCGTCCCGCGCCCAAGACCCGGCTCTCCCATCCCTCGGGGGCCCGCCCCTTCAGCGCGGTGGCGACCAGGAAGTCCTCGGGGGCGGGCAGCCGCTCCCCGTAGCGGGTCAGGTTCCGCAGGGGCAGGACGAAGGGGATCAGGCCGCCCTCGGGCTCTTCCCGGGCGGTGGAGACGGCCAGCCACTGGATCAGGGTGGTCTTCCCGGAGCCGGCCTCGCCGCGCAGGAGCACGCGGGTCTCGCGGGCCAGTAACTCATCGGTCGTGAGGGCGTCGGAGGAGAGGGCGGCGCCGCGCGGGGCGGAAGCGGCCTCCAGGGTCACGTACGCCGTGTCCAGCGGCCAGCGGGCGGAGCCCGGGGGCAGGTCGAGCCCGAAGATCGTCAGGGTGCTGTGCCGTTTGACGAGGTACGCCAGGTACTGGACCTCGAACTCCGCGTCGCGGCCGTCCTGGCGGGGGGTCCGGATGAGGATCTCGTCGACCTTGGCAATCATCTCGGCCTGGCGGCGGGCGCTTTCGACCAGGGCCCGGGGGATGTAGCTGGAGCGGCTGGTGAAGAACTGCAGGATGTGCAGGCAGGTGGTGACCAGCAGCCGGTCGTGGAAGAGCTCCGCGTCCCGCCCCAGGCCCGTCGGGGGCGCTGCCTTGCGCAGTGCGGCGGCGAAGGCGTGCTCGCCCATCGCGACGGCCTGCGCGTCCTGCATGTCGAGGTCCCCCACCGCGTGGAGGGTGACGGCCAGCGCGGTCGCGACGCCCGCCTCCTCGCCCGGCGGCAGCGGGCTCTCGCCGGGGGCCTTCAAGGCCCGTGCGACCAGCTTGTCGGCGAGCTTGCGCAGGTCGTCCCGGTCCAGGTCGCGCTGCTCGCGCAGGGAGACGTACGAGGAGATCCGCACGGGATCCTTCGCGAGGCCGGCGCCGGCTCCCTCCCCGCGTAAGAGCGTCTTCACGAGGGGGGTCACGACCCCCGAGGCCAGCCGGATCCCCACCACGGATGCGTCCACGAGGCGGAGCGTAGCTCCAGGCGGAGCGGGGTTGCAGGGCTTTGGTCCCGAAGGGGGTCCGCAGAGGTCCCGCGCCGGTGACAAGCCGCACAGGGCAAATCGGACCTACTAGGAACATTCGTAGAGCTGAGCGTCCGATTTGCCCCACCCATGCCCCAGTAAGGAGGCGGTCAACAGGACCGACAGCCCTCTCCGCTCCTACGAGCCCGGGTAGTAATCGGGGGGTTTGGGGAAGCCCGGGGGCGCGGGTTACCAAGGATGGCGAGCAAGCCCGGCGCCCCCAGCGGAGTGCCGGGTCCTTTCTTGCCAGAAGCACCTGAAACACCCGAAGCACCGTCCTTGTCCCCGGCCCCGGAGGTCTCCTTCATGTCCGCGAAGCGCGTCAGCACCCGTCGTACCCGTATCGCCATCGGCGCCACCGCTCTCGGTGCGGCCCTGGCGCTCGGGGCCGGGACGACCGCCTTCGCGGACGAGACCCAGACCGCCCTGAGCGGCACCGCCGAGCTGGTGGCCGCCCAGGCCGGCGCGCAGGCCGCGGCCGCCGCCGCGAAGCCGGCCGGGGCCTGGGAGAAGCCGGTGTCGAGCTACACGCTCTCGGCGACCTTCGGCAAGGGCGGCAGCATGTGGTCGCACAAGCACTCCGGCCAGGACTTCGCCGTCCCCGTCGGCACCCCGGTCGACGCCGTCTCGGCGGGTGTGGTCGTCAAGGCCGGCCCGAACGGCGGCGGTGACGGCCCGGCCTACGGCAACGCCATCGTGATCAAGCACGCGAACAACACGTACTCGCAGTACGCGCACCTCTCGAGGATCCAGGTCAAGATCGGCCAGAAGGTCGGCAAGGGCCAGCGGATCGCCCTCTCCGGCAACACCGGCAATTCGAGCGGCCCGCACCTCCACTTCGAGATCCGGACCACCCCGAACTACGGCTCGGCCGTGAACCCGGTCGCCTTCCTGCGTCAGGTCGGCGTCACCGTCTGACCCCGCTGCCGCCCGTCGGGGGGCTGCAGCCCGTCGGGGATCAGAACAGCAGCCAGGAGCCGACCGGCCTGATCGAGGCGTCGAGCTTGCCCGGCTTCTGGTCGTTCACCTGCTCCGGCGACAGCGCGATCCGGTAGACCCGCACGCTGTCCATGGCACCCGTCCAGGCCCCGGCCCAGTTGTCCAGGGCACGGGTCCGGCCCAGCTCCAGCGGACCGGGGGCCTTGTAGACACCGGGAACCCTGGTCTCGCTGATCTGCTTGCCGTCGACGAACAGCGTGATCATCTTGGTCATGTCGCTGTAGGTGCCGGTCAGCTCGGTCATGGTGTTGTCCATCTTGAGGCCCTCGGCCACCACGGTCTTGGTGGTGGCGTCCGCACCCGCCGCGTCCGTCTGGACCCGGAAGACCCACGCCGGCTTGCCGTTCACCTCGTCCGAGCCCAGCTCGAACGAGAACGTCTTCTCGTTGCCCTGGCTGATGGCGATCTGCCGCCCCTTGGGGGCGCTGTTCGAGACGCGGGCCGTGACGGTGAAGCTCTGGGACACGTCGAGGAGCGCCTTCTCGGACTCGGCGTACGAGTTCGCGGTGCCCGTCGTGCGGAACTCGTACCGCTTGTCGACCGCGGCCGCGGTGGCCTCCCCGCCCATCTTCAGGTGGGCCTTGGCGGTGCGGTCCCGCAGTTTCGTCGGGTCCTCCGCGACGGTCGGGGTGTTGTCCACCGGAGCCTTGGACCCGCTCACCGAGGGCGAGGCGGAGGCCGCGGGGGAGGCGTCCGCCTTCGCGTCGTCCTTCGATCCGGACCCGCCGTCGCCGAGCAGCAGGAAGGCTCCGCCGCCGGCCAGCAGGGCCAGTACGGTCACCCCGCCGCCGATCGCCCACAGCCGCTTCTTGCGCCGCTCCTGATCGGCCCCTTCCGCCAGCGCGCTCCAGTCCGGCTCTTCGGAGGACGGCTGGGCCTGGGGCGGGTAGCCGTAGCCGGGCGCGCCCGCCGGGCCGCCGGGCGGCGGTCCGAAGGCGCCGGACGCGGCCGACGCGGCCGAAGCGGGCGGGTACCCGTACCCGTCCGCGGGTATCTGCCCCTGCGGGTAGCCGTAGCCGCCGGGATGGGCGGCGTTGGGCTCGGGCTGGGGGCTGTTCGGGCGATCCGTACCGTCAGTCATGGGTCGGATGCTAAGACATCGGCGAACGCGGTCGAACATCCGATCGGCCCGGCGGGAACCCGCCGGTCCTCACGCGGGCGGGAGGACCGGGAAGCTGCCCGTCGCCGTCGGGGCGTGCTCCGGCAGCCACAGCACCGCCACCGCGCCCGCCGCCCCGCCCTCGCGGACGTAGCCGCCCGGGGCCGCCACGTTGCGGAAGGTCAGCCGGGCACCCAGGACCCGCGCCTGCCCCTCCGCGATGGTCAGCCCGAGCCCGTGACCCACCCCGGCCCGGTCCGTCGACCCGGTCCTGAACCGGCTCGGCCCCTCGCGCAGCAGTGCCTCCGGGAAGCCCGGTCCGTGGTCGCGGACCCGTACCACCCGGCCCTCGACGTCGACCTGCACCGGCGCCCGCCCGTACCGCGCGGCATTGGCGAGGAGGTTGCCGAGGATCCGCTCCAGGCGGCGCGGATCGGTGCTCACGATCTCGTCCGCGACGATCCGTACGCTCGCCTCCGGCATCAGGGAGTTGACCCGGCGGTTCACGAACTCGCCCAGCGCCACCTCCTGGAGCTCGGCCCGCTCGGACGCGCTGTCCAGCCGGGCCACCTCCAGCACGTCCTCGACCAGCGCCCGCAGGGCCTGCGCGCGGTCCCGTACGAGCTCGGTCGGCCGCCCCGGGGGCAGCAGCTCCGCCGCCGTGAGCAGGCCCGTCACCGGGGTGCGCAGCTCGTGCGCGATGTCGGCGGTCACCCGCCGCTCGGCCTCCAGCCGCTCCTGGAGGGCGTCCGCCATCGCGTCGACGGCCCGCGCGAGGTCGTCGGTCTCGTCGCGTACGACGCCCCCGACGGCGTCCCGCACCCGTACCTCGGGATCCCCGTGCGCCACCCGCTGCGCGGCGGCCGCGGCCTTGCGCAGCCGGCGCGAGATCTGGCCGCCGATGAGCACGCCGAGCGCGGAGCCGCCGATCACCACGGCGAGGGAGCCGACGATCAGCGCCCGGTCCAGGTCGCGCAGCATGTTGGCGCTCTCCCGGAACGGGGTGTGCAGCGAGAGCACCTGCCCGTTGCCGAGCGGCAGGGCGGCCCACACCTCGGGGAGCCCGCGCGGGTTGTCCTGGATGTAGGTGCCGCGCCTTCCGGAGTGGGCCTTCTCGCGCAGTTCCTTGGGCAGCTCCGGATCGTTGAGCTTGGCGCCCATCTGGGGCTTGCGGCCGGCCTCGGCAGTGCGGGAGATGAACTGCACGCGGTCCAGCTGCACCTCGCGGGCGCTCTCCAGCATCGACACGCGGGCAGCACTGTGCACCACCAGGCTCAGTGCGATGGCGGTGAGCGCGCCCACGGAAGCGATGGCGAGCGTGATCTTCCAGCGGATCCCCGTCCGCAGGGTGAACCTCTTCATCTAAGGATTCATCCCCGCGCTCGCCCCCGCGTTCTGTCTTCTCAAGGCATCAGGCCTTCAGCTTGTATCCGAAACCCCGGACCGTCTCGATCCGGTCCTGTCCGATCTTGGTGCGCAGCCGCTGGACGTGGACGTCCACGACGCGGGTGTCGCCACCCCAGTCGTAGTCCCAGACCCGCTCCAGCAGCCGGTCGCGCGAGAGCACGGTGCCCGGGGAGGTGGAGAACTCCAGCAGCAGCCGCATCTCGGTGGGCGTCAGCGCCACCGAGGCGCCCGCCTTGCGGACCTCCATGCCCTCCGTGTCGACCTCCAGGTCCCCGAAGACCAGCACCCCGCGCTCGGCGGAGTCGTCGTCGGCGGCCGCGGACCCGTTCTGCGGGCCGCCGGCGTGGCCGAAGCGGCGCAGCACCGCGCGGATGCGGGCGACCAGGACCGAGCCGTCGAAGGGCTTGGTGACGTAGTCGTCGGCGCCCGCCTCCAGGCCCAGGACCACGTCGATGGAGTCGGCGCGCGCCGACAGCATGATGACGGGCACGGTGGACTCGTCGCGGATGCGGCGGCACAGGCTCACGCCGTCCATGCCGGGCACCATCACGTCGAGCAGGGCGATGTCGGGCCGGTTCGCCCGGAAGGACTCCAGTCCGGACAGCCCGTCGGGCATGGCGGTGACCACGAACCCGTCGCGTTCCAGCGCCAGGGTCGTGGCCTCACGGATGACGTCGTCGTCCTCGACGAACAGGACATGGGTATCGGCCATGCGGGAGCCTCGCCTCGCCTCTGTACTCGGTTCTTCTGTGCTCAGTTCTTCGGGCTGACGGCCGGGGCGGGTGCCGCCCCGCCGTCGACCACGTTGCTGTAGTCGGTGTGCACCCGGTCCTGCTCGGTGAACTTCTCCCCGTTCCAGCGGTACGTGATCAGGTCCTCGCCCGACGGATAGGACAGTGCGTCGCTCTTCCCGTAGACCTGCTTGGTGACGACCAGGTCGCCCCGGTCGATCTCCGCGTAGACGGGCGGCTGCTCGTCCGAGAACACATTCTCGTACTTTCCGTCGTCCGCCCGGTACACGTACGAGCCGCGGCCCAGCGCGTCGGCGCAGGACAGGACGTTGACGACGATGTCGACCGCGGGGCCGCCGGTGACCTTCCCGTAGCTGACGTCGACCGGGTACTCCTTGCCCGTGCAGGGCTTCAGGTCCCGCTTGACCTCGGCGCCGACCTTGGGGTCCGCCATGATCAGCGCGATCGGGTCGATCTTCTTGCCCGGCTTGCCGGAGGCCTGCGGGGCGGGAGTGGCAGGGGTGGCGGGGGCGAACGAGCCGGTGTGCTCGGAGGGCGCGGAGGACGGGGGAGCCGTCTTGGCCACCGACTCGGTACGGGCCGGGCCGCCGTCACGCAGCCCCGTACCCCCGGTGGCGCACCCGGCCGCGAACAGCACGGTGCCGGCGAGGACGCAGACCCCCGCCGACATCAGTACCACCGAGCTCTTGCCGTTCAGGCATTGGCCATTCAGGCCGCGCACCGCTCACGCCCCTCGTACCGGATGGTGTGGTCACCGCGCTCGAGCGCGCGCATGTCCAGGTCCCGGCTCTCCAGTTCCTGCCGGAGGCGGGCCAGCGCGCGGTGCAGAGTGCTCTTCACGGTTCCCGCCGACATGCCGAGCGCCGCGGCCGTCTCCTCGGTGCTCATCTGCTCCCAGTGTCGCAGCACGACCACGCTGCGCTGCTTGGGCGCGAGCACCTTGAGGATGTCCATCAGCAGGGCGCGGTCGGCGCGCTGGTCGGAGCCGTCCTCGACGGAGGCGTCGGGGAGCTGCTCGGTGGGGACCTCTTCGAGCTTGCGGGCACGCCACCACTCGGTACGGGTGTTGATCATGACGCGGCGAAGGTAGGCGTCGGCGAGGGACTTGTCGGCGATGCCGTCCCAGCGGCCGTAGGTGCGGACGAGGGCGGTCTGCAGGAGGTCCTGCGCATCGGTCGGGTCCGGGACCAGGCGACGGGCACTGCGCAGCAGCGCGTCCTGCCGGGTGCGTACGTACTCTTCGAATTCGAGTACCTCGCCGTGCGCCATCTCAGACCGCCTCCGCTGACGTTCAACCGCTGATCCGCTGCCTTACGAGTTCGAAGGTACGGAGGCGTTGTCACGGGCCTGTGCGGGTCAGCCTTCGGTGGGCGCACGGACACCCATAGGTTGTGTAACAGAGCCCGTGAGCTGCGGTTTCTCCGGTCCAAGCGGAATCTCTCAGTCAGCTTTCGGGAGTCCGGCGGGCAGCCGGTACATCCGCCCGGCCAGCGGCTCCACCAGCCCGTCCGCGACCAGCCCGTCCAGTGCGCGGGCCCGCTGCACGGGCTCGTCCCAGACGGTGTCCAGGACGGACTGCGGCACTGCGCCGACCGCCTCCCGGAGCACCGCGAGGAGCTTGCCGCGCACCTGCCGGTCCGTCCCGGCGTACGTCTGGCCGCGCCGGGCCGGCCCCTCGTGCGGGGGCTTCCCGGCGAGCCGCCACGCGCACAGGCCGGAGACGGGGCAGCGCCCGCACTCCGGGCTCTTGGCGGTGCACACCAGGGCCCCGAGCTCCATCGAGGCCGCCGCCCAGCGGGCCGCGGTGGACTCGTCCTCGGGCAGCAGGGCCCGCGCCAGGCGCCGCTCGGCGGCCGTCGTGGCGTTCGGCGGGTACTCGACCCCGGACGCGGTGCGCGCGAAGACCCGGCGCACGTTGGTGTCGAGGACCGCGTGCCGCTGCCCGTACGCGAAGGAGGCCACGGCGGCCGCCGTGTACTCGCCGATCCCGGGAAGGGCCAGCAGCTGCGCGTGATCGCGCGGTACGTCGCCCCCGTGCCGTTCCGTTATCGCGGCGGCCGCGCCGTGCAGGCGCAGGGCCCGGCGCGGGTAGCCGAGCCGGCCCCAGGCCCGTACGGCCTCGCCGGGGGCCTCGGCGGCCAGGTCGGCGGGGCGGGGCCAGCGGGCGATCCACTGCTCGTAGACCGGCAGGACCCGGCTGACGGGGGTCTGCTGGAGCATGAACTCGCTGACCATCACCCCCCAGGGCCCGGCCTCGGGACGGCGCCAGGGCAGATCGCGGGCGTTCGTGTCGAACCACGCGATGACGGGGGCGTGCAGCGCGGCGGGAGGTGTGGGGGATGCAGTCATGGCAGACGGCATCCTGGCACGTTTCGCCCCTACCGTGCGGGGCCGCGGCCGGTGATCAGGACAGCGGCGCGGACTCCGCGCGCCCGGGCGGCGGTGACGAGCCCGGTCACCGGGCCGGTGAGCGCGAGGACCGCGAGCGCGGCGAGGCTCGCGCCCAGCAGCAGGCCCATCGCCACGTCGTGCGGATAGTGCACTCCGACGAAGACGCGGGAGAAGGCCATGAGCAGCGCGAGCGGAACGGTCAGCAGCGCGAGGCGGGGCAGGGCCAGGGCCAGGGCGACGGCGGCGGCGCCCGCTATGGCGGAGTGGTTGCTGGGGAAGGACCAGTCGCCGGTGGCCGGGCACGTGATCAGCGAGGCCGCCGCTCCGGCCACGGCCCGGCAGGGGCGCTCCTCGTCGACGCTCGACTTCACCAGTTCCGAGGCGACGTAGGCCAGGGCGGTGACGAGCGGTGCGAGGACGGCCAGGGCGACGGCGCGGGGCGCGTCCCGGCGGCGCGAACGCCACCAGACGGCGACGAAGAGGGCGCCGAAGACGAACAGCCCGTATTCCGTCCAGACCTCGAAGGCGGATTGCACCCAGGCGGGGGTGGAGTGGGCGAAATCGGTGACGTCGAGGTAGAGGCCGGAGCTGTCCATGGTGACCGACGGTACTCAAAACGGAATAACGGCTTCATCAGATTCTTGGCTGATTCTCGGCGCCATCGGCTCCCCCCGCAGGATGATCATCGGCAAAACAAGCCGAGTGCGCGGCATGTGGGGCACTGATCGCGTCCCGAACTCTCGTAAAGTTCCGTCCGTGGGATCTCTGCGCAATCCGGTCGGGCCGCTCCCCTCCTCCATCTACTGGCGACGGAGGGCCGTGCTGGCTTCCGTCGCCGCGCTCCTCGCACTCCTCGCCGTATGGACCGTCAGTTCCGGCGGCGGGAAGTCGAGTACGAACGGCAAGGGCCAGGGCGGCTCCGATCCCGTCACCCAGATCACCCCCGGACCCTCCGGAACGGGTCCGGCGATCAGTCAGGCCCCGGGCGGGCGCGGCGAGTCGGGCTCGGGCGGCGGTACGGGCACGGGTACCGGCTCCGGCGCCGGCGCGAGCCCCGGCACGGGCAAGAACGGCGAGCCGGGCGGCGGACCGGGCTCGCCCGACCCCGGCGGCGCGGGCGGCTCCGCCCCCAACCAGACCGTCCCGGCGGACTCGCCGCTGCCCACGTGCGTGCCGAGCGCGCTGCAGTGGGAGGTCAAGAGCGTGAAGAACGAGTACGAGGCGAACGAGAAGCCCCGCCTCGAACTCGTCGCGCGCAACGTCTCCGGCACCACGTGCAAGGTCGATCTCGGCCCGAAGCAGGCGGTGCTGACCATCACTCAGGCGAGCAACGCCAAGCCGGTCTGGTCCTCGGCGGACTGCCCGACGGGCGCGGGCAACGTGTTCTTCCGGGTGCCGTCGCAGGGCGAGACCAAGCAATCCCTCGAATGGGACCGGCACTTCAGCGCGGCCGCCCAGTGCGCGTCGCCTCCGGCGGGGGTGGCGGCTCCGGACACGTACGTGGTCGAGGTGAAGTCCCCGGGGATGCAGGTGGCTCGAACTTCGTTCGTTCTGAAGCCGGAGTAGCCGGCGCGGCGCCGTTGCCGGGGGCTTAGCCCCCGGACCCCCGCGCCTCAAACGCCGGCGGGGCTGGATTTTGCCGGCGTTTGAGGAGCGGGGTCCGGGGCGGAGCCCCAGCAGCGGACCCGCAGGTCAGACGTAGCGCTCCAGGATCGAGGACTCGGCCAGCCGGGACAGGCCCTCGCGGACGCTGCGCGCGCGGGCCTCGCCGACGCCGTCGACCGTCTGGAGGTCGTCCACCGACGCCGCGAGGAGCTTCTGGAGCCCGCCGAAGTGCTCCACCAGCCGCTCGATGATCGCCCCCGGCAGCCGGGGAACCTTCGCCAGCAGCCGGTACCCGCGCGGGGACACCGCCGAGTCCAGCGTCTCCGGCGAGCCCGTGTACCCCAGGGCCTTCGCCACGATCGCCAGCTCCAGCAGCTCCGGATGCGTCAGCGCGTCCAGCGCCGGGAGCGCCTCGTCCACCGTGCGGGAACGCTTCGCCGTCGGCTCCGGGACGTAGTCCCGGATCACCAGCTCCCGCTCCTGCTCGATGCCGACCGTCAGCTCGTCCAGCTGGAGCGAGAGCAGTCGCCCGTCCGTGCCCAGCTCGACCACGTATTCCGCGATCTCCGTCGCGATGCGCCGCACCATTTCCAGCCGCTGCGCCACCGCCGTCACGTCGCGGACCGTCACCAGGTCCTCGATCTCCAGCGCCGACAGCGTTCCCGCCACCTCGTCCAGCCGGAGCTTGTACCGCTCCAGCGTGGCCAGGGCCTGGTTCGCCCGCGACAGGATCGCCCCGGACTCCTCCAGCACGCGCCGCTCGCCGTCCACGTACAGGGCGATCAGCCGCATCGACTGGGACACCGAGACGACCGGGAAGCCGCACTGCTTGGAGACGCGGTCCGCGGTCCGGTGCCGGGTGCCCGTCTCCTCCGTGTGGATCGACGCGTCCGGCACCAGCTGGACGCCCGCCCGCAGGATCTTGGTGATGTCCTTGTCGAGGATCAGCGCGCCGTCGAGCTTGCACAGCTCGCGCAGCCGGGTCGCGGTGAACTCCACGTCCAGGACGAAACCGCCCGTGCACATGGCCTCGACGGACTTGTCCATGCCGAGGACGATGAGCCCTCCGGTGTTGCCGCGAACGATCCGTTCGAGCCCGTCACGCAGCGGCTGACCGGGTGCGACCGCGCTCAGCGAGGCACGCATCATGGCCTCCTGCTTGGAGCTCGCGCCCGACTTTCCGGATGCTGCTGCCCCGTCCTTGGCTGCCACTGCACTCCTCCGGTCGCGGGTCGTACCGCCTGCGTACCGCCGGGCGGACCAGGCCAAAGTCTACCGGCGCGGCCCGCGACCCCGCCGTGCCTTGGCCCGGCCGGGCCGAGGAGCACCCCGTCCGGGCCCCCTGACCTGCGGTTCGACCCCCCTGGGTCGGCTATCCGGCGTCGCGGTCCTTCGCCGTCGTACGCGACCGCCCGCGCGGCAGGACCCGTAGCGCGTCGCCCATGTCGGCGACCTCCGTCACCTTCATCCCGGCCGGCACCTTGCCCGGATCCCCCGGCACCAGCGCGTGCGTGAAGCCCAGCCGGTGCGCCTCCGCGAGCCGCCGCTGCACGCCCGTCACCCGGCGGACCTCGCCCGCCAGGCCGACCTCGCCGATGGCGACCAGGTTCTTCGGCAGCGGTACGTCGCTGGCCGCCGAGGCCAGCGCCAGCGCGATCGCCAGGTCGGCGGCCGGCTCCGTCAGCTTCACCCCGCCCACGGTGGCCGAGTAGATGTCCCGCTTGCCGAGCGCGGTGATCCGCCCGCGCTGCTCCAGGACCGCCAGCATCATCGAGACGCGCGAGGTCTCCAGCCCGGAGGTGGTCCGGCGCGGCGAGGGGATCTGCGAGTCCACCGTCAGCGCCTGCACCTCGGCGACCAGGGGCCGCTTGCCCTCCAGGGTCACCGTCAGGCAGGTGCCGGGGACGGCCTCGGCGCGCCGGGTCAGGAACAGCCCGCTCGGGTCGGCGAGTCCGGTGATGCCCTCGTCGTGGAGTTCGAAGCAGCCGACCTCGTCCGTCGCGCCGTAGCGGTTCTTCACGCCGCGCACGAGGCGCAGCCGCGCGTGCCGGTCGCCCTCGAAGCTCAGTACGACGTCGACCAGGTGCTCCAGCAGCCGCGGACCGGCGATCGCGCCGTCCTTGGTGACGTGGCCGACGAGCAGGGTGGACATCCCGCGGTCCTTGGAGGCCCGGATCAGCGCCCCGGCCACCTCCCGGACCTGCGCCATGCCGCCGGGCGCGCCGTCGATCTCGGGGGAGGCGACGGTCTGTACGGAGTCCAGGATCAGCAGCGAGGGCTTCACCGCGTCGAGGTGCGCGAGGACGGCGGAGAGGTCGGTCTCCGCGGCGAGGTAGAGGTGGTCGCTGAGCGCCCTGATCCGGTCGGCCCGCAGCCGCACCTGGCTCGCCGACTCCTCGCCCGTCACGTACAGCGTGCGGTGCTCGTCGCTGGCGGCCTTCGCCGCGACGTCGAGCAGCAGCGTCGACTTGCCGACGCCCGGCTCGCCCGCGAGCAGGACGACCGCCCCCGGCACCAGCCCGCCGCCCAGGACCCGGTCCAGCTCGTCCACGCCGGTGCTGCGCGCGGTCGCGGTCCGGCCGTCGACCTGCGCGATCGGCACGGCTGCCGTGGTGACCCGGCCGGCCGCGGTGGTCCGCACGGCGGGTGCGCCGCCCAGCTCCTCGACGGTGCCCCAGGCCTGGCACTCGGGGCACCGGCCCAGCCACTTGGCGGTGGAGTACCCGCACTCGGTACAACGGTAGGACGGCCGGTCCTTGGCGGATGAACGAGATGTACGGGCAGCCATGCGGCCCACCGTAGCCGCACCCTGTGACAGTCCCGGCGGGAGCCGGTCCCGGCTCCCGCCGGGCTCCCGGCGCAGGGGCGGTCGGCGGGTCCCGTGCACCCGTACTCCGCCCGCCGTGGCGTGCACCGTCAGGGGCGCTGTCAGCGCGGAGCCGATCTGTTCACCCGTAAGGGCTAAAAGTGGTGAAGGCTTCCGGAGCGCCACCGGCGCGCCGCCTACGGTCGCCCAGTGATGAGCAGCAACCAGGGACACCCCGCAACGCGCACCGGCGCACACCGGGCGCACGGGCGCACGCCCCCCGAGGGGACCGGGGCGGAGCAGCCGCCGCCCTTCCGGCACGAGCCCTACCTGGACGGCCTGTTCACGTACTGCCTCTCGGTCCTGTGCGACCACGACACCGCCACCGACGTGCTCGGTGACGTGCTCGCCGTCGCCGAGAAGCACCCCGGCCGCTGCCCCGACGAGGGGGACCGGCGCGCCTGGCTGTACGCCCTCGCGCGCTGGGCCTGCCTGCGCCGGCTGGCCGAGCGACGGCGTACGCGGCACGGCTACGGGGGAGCCCATTCCGCCCGGCGTGCACCGGAGCACGCCGGCCCGGGCCGGGCCCCGGACACCGTCGCGGCCGACCTGAACGCGGCCGCGAACGCCGGGGCGAGCGCCCCCGCCGGCGCCGGGGCCGACGGGTCCGCCGCCGCGCCCACCCGCACCGGCACGCTCGACGTATCCGCCTACCGCCGCACCGAGCTCGCCCGCCTCGCCTGGCCGGAGGCCGCCGGCACCACCCCCGAGCAGCGCGAGGCCCTCGAACTCGCCGTCCGCCACCGCCTCGGCGTCCCCGAACTCGCCGCCGTCCTCGGCACGCCCCCGGCCGCCGCCCGCGAACTGCTCACCGGCGCCGCCTGCGAGGTCGAACGCACCCGCGCCGCCCTCGCCGTCGTGGAGACCGGCAGCTGCCCGACCGTGTCCCGGCTCACCGGTGACGACGGCGAGGGCGGGGGAGACGGCAACGTCCTGCTCTCCTCCTCCCTGCGCGCCGAGCTCGTCCGGCACGTCGACGACTGCCCGCGCTGCCGCCGCGTCGCCGAACGCGTCGGCGCCTGCGGACCCTGGCCCGGCTCGGGCGGCATCGACACCGCGCCCCTCCCGCTGGTCCCGGCCCCGCGCACCGCCGTCCGCGCCGCGATGCTCCGCTCCGGCAGCCGCCGCGGCGGCGGGCCCGGCCCGCGCTTCGACCGCACCGGCTTCCCGATGGACCCCAAGGACCGGGCGGCCCGCCGCGAACGGCTGCGCGCCCGCGCCGTGACCACCACCGTGGTCGCCACCGTCGTCGCCGCCCCGGTACTGGCCCTGTGGGCGGCGTACCGGGGGGCACCGAGCACCGGGGAACCCGTCGGCAACGGCTCCACCCGCATCTCGGCGAGCGAGGCGCAGCTCCCGCTGGCGCGCACCGACGGGCGCCCGCTGGCCGACTACGAGAACGCGGGCAACGCCGCGGCCGTCACCGGCGGCCCCGAATTCGCCCCGGGCACGGCAGCCCCCGACGTCTCCGTCGAGGTCATCAGCAGCGGCGCGCCCTCCCACACCCCCGGCGCACCGGGAGCCCCCGGCCGGCTGACCGCGACCGCCGCGTCGCACGGCTCGACCACCCTGCTGACGCTCACCGCGTCGGGCGGCGCCCCGGTGGACTGGCGGCTGTGGTCCGACGCCCCGTGGCTGCGGGCGAGCCAGACCTCGGGCCGGCTGGCCCCAGGAGAATCGGTCACCCTGCGGATCACCGTGGACTCCGAGGCCCAGCCCGTGGGGGCCTGGAGCGCCCGGGTCGGGGTGGACCCGGCCGGCGCGGTGATCTCCATCCAGGGCCGCGGCCGTCCCGCGCCGACCCCGACGCCCACACCGGCCGACCCGACCCCGACGCCCACTGCGACCCCGACCCCGACGCCCACCCCCACGCCGACCCCGACGCCCACACCGAGCCCGACGCAGACGCCGAGCCCGGCCCCTTCGGACGGCACCGGCTCGCCGAGCCCGACGGCGGCGCCCGGCCCGGCGTAGGACGGCCGCCCGCCGGAACCGCGGGCGGCCGTCCCGCACCGTCCTACGCCGGCGTGACCGGGTCCGCCGGGTGCGGGGCCATCGGCAGCAGCGAGGCGAGCCGCGCCTCGCAGAGCCGCACGAGCTCCTCGTACGCCTCCTTGCCCATCAGCTCCGTCAGCTCCGGGCGGTACGACACGTACACCGGCTCCCCGGCGCCGTGCGCGGAGGTGGCCGACGTGCACCACCAGTGCAGGTCGTGGCCGCCCGGGCCCCAGCCGCGCCGGTCGTACTCCCCGATCGACACCTGCAGCACGCGCGTGTCGTCGGGCCGCTCGATCCAGTCGTACGTCCGCCGGATCGGCAGCTGCCAGCACACGTCCGGCTTCGTCTCCAGCGGCTCCTGGCCGCTCTTGACCGCCAGGATGTGCAGGGAGCAGCCGGCGCCGGCCGGGAAACCGGGCCGGTTCAGGAAGATGCAGGCACCGTCCCAGCGGCGGGTCTGCTTCTCGCCGTCGTCGTCGTGCTGGGTCCAGCCGGTCTCGCTGCCGACGTCGTGGAACTGCCACAGCTCCGGGGTCAGGCGCGCCACGTGCTCGGCGACCCGCTTCTCGTCGTCCTCGTCGGAGAAGTGCGCGCCGAGCGTGCAGCAGCCGTCGTCCGCCCGGCCGGCCTGGATGCCCTGGCAGCCGTTGCCGAAGATGCAGGTCCAGCGCGATGTCAGCCAGGTGAGGTCGCAGCGGAAGACCTGCTCCTCGTCGGCGGGGTCGGGGAACTCCACCCAGGCCCGCGGGAAGTCGAGCCCCTTCTCGTCGGCGACGAGGTCCTTCTTCGCCGGGGAGCCCTTCGGGGTCTTCGGGGGCTTCGCGGGCTTCGTCTTGGACTTGTTGGCCTTCTTCGTATTTGGCACAAACTCAAGCCTAAGCGCCCCTTACTCCATCCCTACGCCTTCGGCCCAGTAGCGTTTCCTCCCATGAGACTCGGTGTCCTTGATGTGGGTTCGAACACGATCCATCTGCTGGTGGTGGACGCGCACCCGGGTGCGCGCCCGCTCCCGGCGCACTCGCACAAGGTGGAGCTGAGGCTGGCGGAGCTGCTCGACGAGTACGGCGCGGTGACGCCCGAGGGCGTCGAGCGGCTGATTTCCGTCATCGCGGGCGCCGTGCAGGCCGCCGAGGACAAGGGCTGCGAGGACGTCCTCCCCTTCGCGACGAGCGCCGTGCGCGAGGCCACGAACGCCGACGAGGTCCTCGGCCGGGTCAAGGCGGAGACCGGCATCGACCTCCCGGTGCTGAGCGGCGAGGACGAGGCCCGGCTGACCTTCCTGGCGGCCCGGCGCTGGTTCGGCTGGTCGGCGGGCAAGCTCCTGGTCCTCGACATCGGCGGCGGCTCGCTGGAGATCGCGTACGGCATCGACGAGGACCCGGACGCGGCCGTCTCCCTCCCGCTGGGCGCCGGACGCCTGACGGCGGGCTGGCTGCCGGGCGACCCGCCGGGCCCGGACGCCGTACGGGCGCTGCGCCGTCACGTACGGGCGCAGATCGCGCGGACGGTCGGCGAGTTCAGCCGCTTCGGCACCCCGGACCGGGTGGTCGCCACGTCCAAGACGTTCAAGCAGCTGGCCCGCATCGCGGGCGCGGCCCGCTCGGCGGACGGCCTGTACGTCCAGCGGGACCTGACCCGCAAGTCCCTGGAGGAGTGGGTGCCGCGGCTGGCCGCGATGACCGCCGACCAGCGGGCGTCCCTCCCCGGGGTCTCCGAGGGACGCTCCTCCCAGCTCCTCGCGGGCGCGCTCGTCGCGGAGGGCGCGATGGACCTCCTGGGCGTGGAGTCCCTCGAAATCTGTCCGTGGGCCCTGCGCGAGGGCGTCATCCTCCGCCGCTTGGACCACTTGCCGGGGTAGCGGGGGCACGGGCCTTCGCGTGGGGGCGGTACGAGCCTGCGCGCGGGCGGTGAGTGCGGTGCGGGCGGGGGTACGAGCCTTCGCGCGCGGGCGGCCTTCACCCCCCTCGCTCCACCACCCCGGCGCGGTGGTTGCCCACCCGCCCCCCTCCTAGGTGGGGCGGGAGCCGATGGCCTGCCGGTCGGGACCGGGGCGCGGCCGGGGGCGAGCACGCCGGCGCGGAGCCCGCCTGCGGAGCGGGGCCCAAGGGGCGGTGTGCCGCAGAGCGGGATCAGGGAGCGGCGGGGGTTTCCCGGCAGTCCTTGTCTCTCCGGTTCGGGCCGGTCCCTCAAGGGCGCTCCCTGCGGTCGCGTCGCTACGCGATGGCCTGCGGCCACCCTTGACCGACCGGCCCGCCCCGGAAAGACAAGGACTGCCGGGAAGCCCCCGAAAGGGACGGTCACCTGGGCACTGGCCATGGGCCGGGCAGGATCAGCGCTCCCGAGGCCCGGCCCCGGGGGAGCGACGCCTGGCCCGGGCCCGTGAGGCCTCCTGCGGGCCCGGGCAGGGCCAGCCCGCACCGCAGGCCCTCCAGCGCAGCGCGGGACGGAAGCTCCGCGCGTCAGATCGCTACGCGCTCCTCATCGCTTGGCGTCCGGCGGCCGTCTGTGGCTGGTCATGCCGGGCCGGCGCGATGTTCTCGACTGCGGTAGAGAATTCGCGGCCGGACGCGCCCCGGATGTATGCCAACCGCATCCAGCGCTCGCGTGAAGCGGAGTCCGACACGTTTTCGTTGATCACTGCCATCAGCTCGCCCTCGACACCCGATGCGACATCGCGCACCCGACGGTGCAGCAACTGATGGGTTAGGTAGGCGTACCGCTCAGTCATCCCGACCTTCTTCCATGGAGTGGAGGAAGCGTTCCCATCCGGCATCAGCGCGGGCGAGGAGGTCCTCGCTGGGCGCGGGGACTCCTTCAGGCCGCCTGGCACGGGGCATGGGCGCTGGGGTCACGCGGTCCTGCGATTGCTCTGGGTATGAGTCCACGCACCCACGTCCTCTCGCTACGCTGAGTGGCCTGTCGGTCACCGTGCTTGCTGTGAGCGTAGGTATGGGGTGGTGCCGCCCGAAGTGACCGTGGGTACGGGTTTGTGTCGTCGACCGGTAGGCAGGGGGGAGTTATGGACAGCGATCCGCGATCCACCCTGACCACCGGTAGGGGAAGCCGTCCACGGAGTCGCGCGGGCACGGTTTCCGGGTACGTCTTCCGGCTCATCCGCGAGCAGCTCGGCCACACGCAGGACAGTCTTGCCCAGGCATTCCAGGTCTCTTCGGATGCCGTCGCCGGGTGGGAATCAGGCAGGCGGCCACTTACGGCCCTCTCCGTTGGCCAGTCGCTCCTGTACCGCCACAAGCTCATGCAGTTGGGGGCTCCTTCCGTCCTGCTCTTCGCCTTGGAGAAGGCCATGGAGGCGGACGTCCTGCTGATCAGCGCCCTTGAGGACGAGGTGCCCACCTCCGCCAGCCCGCTGGGCGCTTGGGTCCTGCAGCGTGACCTGGTCGAGATTCTGACCTGGCCGCTCAGCAAAGTGGCACCGGAACCCATGCGTGTTCTGCCGCAAGCGGCCCGGCCGCGCCGTGGCCCCACGCCCAGCGGGCCGGAACTGTCCGTGGACGACCGTGGGCGGTTCTTCCAGCGCATGCGCCGTACAGCGGAGGAGGCGCGCGGTGGCGGTCAATTCCTGTTGCGCCGCCAAGCGCTCTATCTCGCGGGCTTCGACCGGGCGGCCGACACTTTCGACTGGCTGGCGCAGCAACAGAGAGAGAAGACGCCGGACGACTGGCTCAGCCGATGGCTGAACGCCCGCTCTGTAGCGGCTGTGGCAGCTCGCCAGGGCGATCACGACCGCATGAGGCATTTCGTCGCTACCGCGCTCGAGGGCAACGACGCGGGCGAATCCGCGAACCTCAACTATTGGGCCTACTGGATCGGTGAGGCGAGTCATCCCGAGCTGTCCGACGACTTCATCGCCGATGTCGGTCGTGCTGCCTGGCCGGGGCACAGGCTGTTTCACCACCTCGTGAACGGGCTCGCGCCGCAGCACGGCTTCTTCGACCTGAACGTTCATACGCTCTGGGCCCTTCTGGCAGTCCGGCCCGGCCTCCTGCGTACGGTCTCCCGCTCAGGACGCACACTGCGGGCCCGCTTGCCGGTGCTGTTGGATGGCACCGAGCTGTCGACGCGATCGCGTCGTGAACTCGAAGGCATCCGGTACGCGATCCGCCTCGCAGAGGCGTGAGGAGGAGACAGACGTGGCTGACGACCTGTCCGCGGTGGCCCGCTTCCTGTACGAGGCCGGCACGCTGAAGAACGCGCGTCGCACGGGCTGGTGGATGGCCGGAGTGGGCAACCCCGAGAGCGTGGCCGAGCACTCCTGGCGTACGGCGCTGATCGCTTCGATCATCGCGAAGCTCGAGGGAGCCGACCCCGCGCGTGCCGCCTTTCTCGCTGTCTGGCACGACACGCAGGAGACCCGCACCGGAGACGTGAACCATTTGGGGAAGAAGTACTCCACCTCCGCCGACCCGGTCGCAGTGACGGCCGACCAGACGGCCGGCATGCCCGAACTGCTTGCCTCGGCGATCCAGGACCTGGTGGCGGAGTACGAGGCGAAGGACTCACCCGAGGCCGTCTGCGCCCGCGACGCCGACAAGCTGGAGTGCATGCTGCAGGGCGTCGAGTACCGGGCGCAGGGTTACGAGAACGCGCAGCGGTGGATCGACAACAGTCGCGCCCGTCTGGCGACCGAGACGGCCCAGCGCCTGGCGGATGAACTGCTCGGACAGGGCACCCTGGATTGGCTTCGGGCAGCCATTGGGGAGAAGGGCTGACCCCAGGGCGTCCGCGTTCGCCCCCGGGCCGGGGTGGGCGGGGTCACGGACCGGGGTGGTCGGGCACCGATACCCTGTCCCCGTGGCAAAACCAGTCCGGATCCCGACCGCGAAAGTCGCCCTCTCCACCGCCTCCGTCTATCCGGAGTCGACGGCGACCGCCTTCGAGATCGCCGCGCGCCTCGGCTACGACGGCGTGGAGGTCATGGTCTGGACGGATCCGGTGAGTCAGGACATCGACGCGCTGAGGCGGTTGTCGGATCATCATGGGGTGCCGATCCTGGCCGTTCACGCGCCCTGTCTGCTCATTACGCAGCGGGTGTGGTCCACCGATCCGTGGATCAAGCTGCAGCGGGCGCAGGCCGCGGCCGAGAAGCTCGGGGCGTCCACCGTCGTCGTGCATCCGCCGTTCCGGTGGCAGCGGCAGTACTCCCGCGAGTTCGTCAGCGGGATCTGGCGGATGGCCGATGAGACCGACGTCCGGTTCGCCGTCGAGAACATGTACCCCTGGCGCTACCGCGACCGCGAGATGCTCGCCTACGCGCCCGAGTGGGACGTCACCAAGGACGACTACCGCCACTTCACCGTCGACCTCTCGCACACCGCGACCGCGCGGACCGATGCCACCGCGATGATCGACCGGATGGGCGACCGGCTCGCGCACGTCCACCTCGCCGACGGGAACGGGTCCGCGAAGGACGAGCACCTGGTCCCGGGGCGCGGCAGCCAGCCCTGCGCCGAGCTCCTGGAGCGGCTCGCCGCCACCGCCTTCGACGGACACGTGGTCATCGAGGTCAACACCCGCCGCGCGATGTCCTCCGCCGAGCGCGAGGCCGACCTCGCCGAGGCGCTGGCCTTCACCCGCCTCCACCTCGCGACGACCGCGGGCCCGTTCCCCACCGGCCCGTCCTCCGCCCCGGCGCGCCCGTGACGGCCGCCGAGGGCGCCCGCCCCCGCCGCGGCCCGGGCCGCCCGCGCCAGGACGAGGCCGACGACGGCCCCGGCACCCAGGAGCGCATCCGCCTCGCGGCCCGTGAGGTGTTCGCGGCGCGTGGGTACGACAAGACGTCCGTGCGCGGGATCGCGAAGGTCGCCGGAGTGGACCCGGCGCTGGTGCACCACTACTTCGGCAGCAAGGACGACCTCTTCGCCGCCGCGATCGAGCTCAGCATGGAGCCCGCCCTGGTGCTCCCCGCGATCGTCGGCGCGGGCCCGGACGGCATCGGCGAGCGGCTGGCCCGCTACTTCCTCGGCGTCTGGGAGAACCCGGTCACCCGGACCCCGCTCCTCGCCGTGATCCGCTCGGCCCTCACCCACGAGGCCGCCGCGAAGGTGCTGCGCCGGCTGATCCTGCACCGGCTCCTGGAGCGGATCGCCGCCGACCTCAACGTCCCCGACCCGACCTTCCGCGCCGAGCTCGCCGCCTCCCACATGGTCGGCATCGCGATCCTGCGCTACGTCGTCCAGGTCGAGCCCCTCGCGTCGGCGGACCCGGAGACCATCATCGAACTGGTGGCCCCCACCCTCCAGCGCTACCTGACGGAAGAGTGACCGAGTACTGAGCCGCCCGTCCCGGCATCCGGACAGCCCGTCCGGATCGCGGGCAGGGGGCGTAGCCTCGTAAGAGCCATATCCACAGTCGCGGCAGGCCGACGCAGGCCGCCGCACTCATGGGGAGTGAACCCGATGCCCGAGCTGAGGTCCCGCACCGTCACCCACGGCCGCAACATGGCAGGCGCACGTGCGCTGATGCGCGCCTCGGGCGTAGCGAGCGCGGACATCGGGAAGCCGATCATCGCGGTCGCCAACTCCTTCACCGAGTTCGTCCCCGGCCACACCCACCTGGCCCCGGTCGGCCGCATCGTCTCCGACGCGATCCTCGCCGCCGGCGCCGTCCCCCGCGAGTTCAACACCATCGCGGTCGACGACGGCATCGCCATGGGTCACGCGGGCATGCTGTACTCCCTGCCCTCCCGCGACCTCATCGCGGACTCGGTCGAGTACATGGTCGAGGCGCACTGCGCCGACGCGCTGATCTGCATCTCCAACTGCGACAAGATCACCCCCGGCATGCTGATGGCCGCCCTGCGCCTCAACATCCCGGTCGTCTTCGTCTCCGGCGGCCCGATGGAGGCCGGCCAGGCCACCCTCGTCGACGGCACCGTTCGCAAGCTCGACCTGATCGACGCGATGGTCGACGCCTCGAACGAGAACGTCTCCGACGAGGACGTCCTGCGCATCGAGGAGAACGCCTGTCCCACCTGCGGCTCGTGTTCGGGCATGTTCACCGCCAACTCGATGAACTGCCTCGCCGAGGCCATCGGCCTCGCCCTCCCCGGCAACGGCTCGGTCCTCGCGACGCACACCGCCCGCCGCGCCCTGTACGAGGACGCCGGCCGCACGATCGTCGAGATCACCAAGCGCTACTACGAGCAGGACGACCACTCGGTCCTGCCCCGCTCCATCGCCTCCCGCCAGGCCTTCGAGAACGCCATGGCCCTCGACATCGCCATGGGCGGCTCCACGAACACGATCCTGCACCTCCTCGCCGCCGCGCAGGAGGCCGGGCTCGACTACGACCTCACGGACATCGACGAGATCTCCCGCCGGGTCCCGTGCCTGTCCAAGGTCGCGCCGAACGTGGCGCCCGGCGGCACGTACTACATGGAGGACGTCCACCGGGCCGGCGGCATGCCCGCCATCCTCGGCGAGCTGCACCGCGGCGGACTCCTCAACAAGGACGTCACCTCGGTCCACTCCGAGAACCTGGACACCTGGCTCGCCGACTGGGACCCCCGCTCCGGCACGGCCACCGCCGAGGCCATGGAGCTGTGGCACGCGGCCCCCGGCTGCAAGCGCTCCGCCACCGCCTTCTCCCAGTCCGAGCGCTGGGAGACCCTCGACCTCGACGCCGAGGGCGGCTGCATCCGCTCCGTCGAGCACGCGTACTCCAAGGACGGCGGCCTCGCCGTCCTGCGCGGCAACATCGCCGTCGACGGCTGCGTCGTGAAGACCGCCGGCGTCGACGAGTCGATCTGGACCTTCGAGGGCCCGGCCGTGGTCTGCGAATCGCAGGACGAGGCCGTCGACAAGATCCTCCGCAAGGAGGTCAAGCCGGGCGACGTCGTCGTCATCCGCTACGAGGGCCCGCGCGGCGGCCCCGGCATGCAGGAGATGCTCTACCCGACGTCCTTCCTCAAGGGCCGCGGCCTCGGCAAGGTCTGCGCCCTGGTCACGGACGGCCGCTTCTCCGGCGGCACCTCCGGCCTGTCCATCGGCCACGCCTCCCCGGAGGCGGCGTCGGGCGGCGACATCGCGGTCGTCGAGGACGGCGACCGGATCCGCATCGACATCCCGAACCGCAGCATCGAGCTCCTCGTCGACGAGGCCACCCTCGCCGCCCGCCACGAGGCCCTGGGCGGCGTCTACGCCCCGAAGGACCGCGAGCGCAAGGTGTCCGCGGCTCTGCGCGCCTACGCCGCGATGGCGACGAGCGCCGACAAGGGCGCCGTCCGCGACGTGAGCCGCCTGGGCTGACCCCCCGGCCCGTCCCCGCACGACAGCGGCCCCGCCCGGTCAC
>NZ_JBSGXB010000057.1:24480-30950 GCF_053609185.1 Streptomyces sp. NPDC054956
GTTCCCCGCCGTGGGGGCCCCCCCCGCCCGGCCCCCGCCGCACGGGCCCCCCGCCGGGACCCCGGGGGGGGGCCGCCGCGTTCTCACCACCCGGCGGGATCCCCGGCCGGCACCGCGAAGACGCTGCCGTCCGGCGCCGACGCGTACACCCGCCCGTCACCGGCGACGGGCGCGGGCAGGCTCGCCGCGAAGGTGTCCTTCGCACTGCCCATCCGGGGCTTGGTCTGCCCCAGCAGCCGCCCCGTCCCCGCGTCGACGGCGAGCAGCCGCCCGTCCGACGCGCTCAGGTAGACCCGCCCGTCGGCGAACACGGGCCGGGAGGCCACCGCCGCGCCCGTCTCCAGCCGCCACTGCTCCCTGTTCACGCCGATCGCCGCCAGCGTGCCCGAGGCCCCGAACGCGTACACGACGCCGTCCGGGCCCACGGTCGCCTGCGCCTGGTACAGCGGCACCGCCAGCCGTACCCGCGTCACCGCGTGGGTGGCCGCGTCGATCCGTACGACCGCACCGACCTTGGTCTCCGCCGTGTCGTCGTCCAGCAGGAACAGCCCGCCGCCCGCCGTACCGACGGGCCGCAGCTGCCCGGCCGTGCGGACCTGCCAGCGCACCGCCCCGGTCGCCGGGTCCACCGCGGACAGCTGTGTCGACTTGCCGTCGACGGCCGGCGCGGCTCCGTAGAGCACCGGTCCGCCCGGCTCCTCCGCGGAGCCCCACCACTGGCAGCCCGCCCCGCCGACCGGCTTCGACCAGCGCACCGCGCCGGTCGCCGAGTCGAGCGCGGTGACGTTCCCGTTCGGGGCCGCGATCACCACGGTCGCGCCGGCGGTCACCAGCCGCGCGCCCCCCGGGAGGTTCCGCGTCCAGCGCTCGGCGCCGCTCGCGCCGTCGCGCGCCCGCAGCACCTCGCTGCCCGGCGCCACCACGAACACGAGCCCGCCGCCGAACTGGGGCGCGCTGCCGCCCGCCGCCCGGGCGTCCGCCGCGCTGTCCCGTACGGTCCACAGCGCGGCCCCGGTCGCGGGGTCGAGCCGGACCGCCGCCGGACCGGGCCCCGAGCAGTACAGCGCCGGGGCCTGCCACGAGCACGCCGAGCCGCGTTCCCCGAGCGTCACCGACCACGGCAGGACCCGCTGCGGCCGGGGCTCGGGCGCCGCCGGCGAGGCGGGCCCGGAAGGCGTCCCGTCCCCGGACGGCCCGGAGCGGACGTACAGGCCGGTGGCACCGGCGGCGATCAGGACCGCGAGTCCGAGCCCGGCCGCCACGGCCACCCGAGGCCGCCGCCGGCCCTTGCCGGAGCCCGGGGCCTCCGGGTCCCCCGGAACGGGGATCCGGTCCCGCCGGTGGGTGTCCTCCTCGTCGGCCACCGGCCGCCGCGGCCGGGGGATGAAGGCGTGGGTGTCCTCGGCCGTCGGGTACGCCGCCGCCCGCAGTCCCGCGATCAGCTCGTCGGTGGTCGGCCGCTCCGCCGGGTCCTTGGCCAGGCAGCGCGAGACCAGCGGGACGAGCCGGTCCGGCAGCCCGGTCAGATCGGGCTCGCTGTGCACCACCTGGTACGCGACGAGGTAGTGGCTGTCGGAGTCGAACGGCCCCCGCCCGGTCGCCGCGTGCACCAGCACCGCTCCCAGGGCGAACACGTCGGCCGGCGCGTTGACCTCGCGCGGCCGCTGGAACTGCTCCGGCGCCATGAACGGCGGGGTCCCGATCAGCTTGCCGGTCTCGGTCCGCAGGTCGCTGTCGGCCGGCCGGGAGATCCCGAAGTCGATGACCCGCACCCCGTCCGGGGCCATCAGGACGTTGCTGGGCTTCAGGTCCCGGTGCACGACCCCGGCCCGGTGGATGTCCCGCAGGGCCTCGGCCAGTCCGGCGGCGAGCCGCGCCAGTTCGGCGGGGTCCAGCACGCGTTCGCGTACGCGCTCGGCGAGCGTCGGGGCATCGATGAACAGGGTGGCCATCCACGGCCGGTCCGCGTCCGGGTCGGCGTCCACGACGGGCGCGGTGAACGCGCCGCTCACCCGCCGGGCGGCCGCGACCTCCTGCCGGAACCTGGCCCGGAACTCGGGGTCCACCGCGTGCTCGGGGTGCACGATCTTGACGGCGAGTTTCAGCCCCGACTCGGAGGTCGCCAGGTGGACGACGCCCATGCCGCCGGAACCGAGCACGGACTCCAGCCGGTACTGCCCGGCATACTCCGGAAAACCCGCGTAGTCCACCCGCACAGGACGCACCGATCACCACCCCCGCCGGAGCCTAGTCGATGGTCCGTGCGAATCTCCAAGGTCCTGCTACCCTGCGCGAGTTGCGCAGGGCAACACCCATGGGGGGAGATTTCTTATGTCGATCGAGAGCGATTCAAGCCAAGTTCACACCCTCGCGGCGGGGTCGGGATTCCCGACGTTTCCGGTCGCGCCGGGCTATCGCGTGAACGTCCGGAGCGGCCCGGGGACCAACTACTCCGTCGTCCGCGTCCTTCCGGCCGGCACGACCGTGGGCATCCGCTGCCAGTGCGAGGGGACGAACGTCTCCGGTCCGTACGGCACGACGACCATCTGGGACTGCATCGGCAACGGGGAGTTCATCTCCGACGCCTACGTGAAGACCGGCAGCGACGGCTACGTCGCCACGCGCTGCAGCTAGTGCCGTCACCGGCCCACCTTCCCGGTCGCAGCGCCAGGTCCATCCGGAGCATCCGCGCGGTCTGACCCGTGAGACACCCCGGGCCCGAACCGGCCGGCGGGGGATAATCGCTGGTGTGAGCGACGACCAGCGAGACCAGACCCCCGCCGAGCCGGCCGCCGAGGCCCAGGAGCAGGCGCCCGCGTCGGTGCCCGCCGGCCCCGAGCCCGAGCCGATCCGGTTCTTCGGCACCACCTGGGTGAACCACGACGGCGGCTACGGCCTGCGCCGCGTCGCCGTCGCCGCGGGCGCGCTGGCCGCCGCGGTCGTCGGCGCCTTCCTGCTCCGGTTCTCCTACGAGGGCCTGGAGATCGGCAACGTCGGCCCGTTCCTCAGCATCTCGGTCGTCGTCCTCTTCGCCATCGCGAGCTCCATCGCCTTCGTCAAGGCCTGGGAGTCCTTCAGCCGCCGCCCGGCCCCGTCCTCCGACGAGACCGCCCTCAAGGGCCTCAAGGCGATCGGTTTCATCGGCGGCCTCATCGCCTACTTCCTGCGCTGCTTCGTCGAGGCCCCCGGCGAGAAGCTGCGCCGTGCCGAGTACGAGCGCGCCACGGCCGAATTCGCCCGCCGGCGCAGCACCCGTACGGGCAACCCGGCCGCCCGCCGCCCCAAGCGCAAGAAGTAGCCGCACCGAACCCGAAACCCGAACCCGAAACCCGAACCCGAGTCCGACGGCCCGGACGGTTGCGCCCCGGCACCGCCAGGAGCATTATTCATCACATGATGAATAACCGAGCGGCCGCCACCGCATCCGCCGTGCACGCACACGGCCTGACCGTCCGCCGCGGCACCGGCCGCAGCCCCCGCACCGTCATCGACGACATCGCCTTCGACGTCCCGCGCGGCCGCATCACCGGACTCCTCGGCCCCTCGGGCTGCGGAAAGTCCACCCTCATGCGCTCGGTCGTCGGCACCCAGGCCCACGTCACCGGCACCCTCGACGTCCTCGGCCTCCCCGCCGGCCACCCCGAGCTCCGCTCCCGCATCGGCTACGTCACCCAGGCACCGTCCGTCTACGACGACCTCACCGTCCGGCAGAACCTCGACTACTTCGCCGCGATCCTCGACCCCGGCCGCGCCGCCGCCGACCGCCGCCGCGAAACCGTCACCCGCGCCATCGCCGACGTCGACCTCACCAGCCACACCACCGCACTCGCCGGCAACCTCTCCGGCGGCCAGCGCAGCAGGGTCTCCCTCGCCGTCGCGCTCCTCGGCAGCCCCGAACTCCTCGTCCTCGACGAGCCCACCGTCGGCCTCGACCCCGTCCTGCGCCGCGACCTGTGGAACCTCTTCCACGACATCGCGGCCACCCGCGGCGCCACCCTCCTCGTCTCCTCGCACGTCATGGACGAAGCCGAGCGCTGCCACGACCTCCTCCTCATGCGCGAGGGCCGCATCCTCGCGCAGGACACCCCCGACGCACTGCGCACCCGTACCCACGCCGACACCGTCGAGGAAGGCTTCCTGCGCCTCGTCGACGAAGCCAACGCCGCGGCCGCGGCCAACGCCCAGGGGAGCACCCGATGACCACCGCACGCACCACCGCCACGGCCGCCCGCGTCCTGCGCCAGCTGCGCCACGACCCCCGCTCGATCGCGCTGATGCTGCTGGTCCCCGTACTCATGCTGATCCTGCTCCGCTACGTCTTCGACGGCAGCCCGCGCACCTTCGACAGCATCGGCGCCAGCCTCCTCGGCATCTTCCCGCTGATCACGATGTTCCTGGTCACCTCCATCGCGACCCTGCGCGAGCGCACCTCCGGCACCCTCGAACGCCTCCTCGCCATGCCGCTCGGCAAGGGCGACCTCATCGCCGGCTACGCCCTCGCCTTCGGAGCCGTGGCGGTCCTGCAGTCCCTGCTCGCCACCGGCGTCGCCCTGTGGGCCCTCGGCCTCGACGTCGTCGGCTCCCCGTGGCTGCTCCTGCTCGTCGCCCTGCTCGACGCGCTCCTCGGCACCGCACTGGGCCTGTTCGTCTCCGCGTTCGCCGCGTCCGAGTTCCAGGCCGTCCAGTTCATGCCGGCCGTGATCTTCCCGCAGCTCCTGCTGTGCGGGCTCTTCGCCGCCCGCTCCACCATGCAGCCGGTCCTGGAAGCCATCTCCAACGTCCTGCCCATGTCCTACGCCGTCGACGGAATGACCCAGGTCCTCACCCACACCGACATGACCGCCGACTTCGTCCGCGACGCCGTCGTCGTCGCCGGCTGCGCCCTCCTCGTCCTCGGTCTCGGCGCCGCCACCCTCCGCCGCCGGACGCCTTGACCCCCACGGGCCTGACCGCACTCCGGACGACCCCGCCCGCTTCCCCGCCCGGGTGCAAGGATGAGGACGTCTACGTAGTTCACGTGCAAGAACAGTTCGGCGAGGTGAATCGGGCATGACCCAGACAGTCGCAGTCCTCGGTACCGGCAAGATCGGCGAGGCCCTGCTCAGCGGGATGATCCGCGGCGGCTGGCCCGCCTCGAAGCTCCTCGTCACCGCCCGCCGCCCGGAGCGCGCGGCGGAGCTCGTCGCCCGCTACGGAGTCGAGGCCGTCTCCAACGCCGAGGCCGCCAAGCGCGCCGACACCCTGATCCTCACCGTGAAGCCGCAGGACATGGGCAAGCTCCTCGAAGAGCTCGCCCCGCACGTCCCCGCCGACCGCCTGGTCATCAGCGGCGCCGCCGGCGTCCCGACCTCCTTCTTCGAGGAACGGCTCGCCCCCGGCACCCCCGTCGTCCGCGTCATGACGAACACCCCCGCCCTGGTGGACGAGGCCATGTCCGTCATCTCGGCCGGCAGCCACGCCACCTCCGAGCACCTCCGGCACACCGAGGAGATCTTCGGCGGCGTGGGCAAGACCCTGCGCGTCCCGGAATCCCAGCAGGACGCGGCCACGGCCCTCTCCGGCTCGGGCCCGGCCTACTTCTACTTCCTCGTCGAGGCCATGACCGACGCCGGCATCCTCCTCGGCCTGCCCCGCGCCCAGGCCCACGACCTCATCGTCCAGGCCGCCATCGGCGCCGCCGTGATGCTCCGCGACAGCGGCGAACACCCGGTCAAGCTCCGCGAGGCCGTCACCTCGCCGGCCGGCACCACCATCAACGCGATCGTCGAGCTGGAGAAGCACGGCGTACGCGCCGCCCTGATCGCCGCCCTCGAAGCGGCCCGCGACCGCAGCCGCGAACTCGCCTCCGGCAACAGCTGACACCCACCCGCTACGGGGCTGCGCGCGCAGCCCCGTACCCCGACCGGGGCCACGCGAGGGTGACGTCGAGGCAGGGGTTGACACACCTGTGCCCGATCCGTAAGGTTCTTCGAGTTGTCCGAAGTGAGCGCCGACTCCGGTCGGTCCCCGGACAGCCATCCCGCACTACACATTTCGAACGAACGACGCACTCCGTCGTCTCGTTTTCATGCGTATTTGCGAATGAGGAATCCGCGTCCACGGACGCAGCCGCCGATTAGGTTCGGGGGCAGGGAATCCGCTACTGTCTCACTCGCCGCAAGGGCCTAACAGCCCAAGCAGCAAGCCCCGCTGACTGGGAGTCAGGCCCGAAAGGATCTGATAGAGTCGGAATCGCCGGAAAGGGAAACGCGAAAGCGAAGAACTGGAAAGCGAAACCCGCTTCGGCCGGGAATCGGACACGAAAGAGTCTGATAGAGTCGGAGACACAAGAACGAAGGAAGCGCCCGGAGGAAAGCCCCAGTAATTGTTACTGCGGGTGAGTACAAAGGAAGCGTCCGTTCCTTGAGAACTCAACAGCGTGCCAAAAATCAACGCCAAAAGTTGATACCCCGTCCACTTCGGTGGATGAG
>NZ_JBSGXB010000058.1:0-30505 GCF_053609185.1 Streptomyces sp. NPDC054956
GGTGCCCGACCGGGGCTCGCGGGGGAACTGTTAGTTGCGGGCGGGCGCGTCGCGCCGCCCTATCTGGTGGGTGACGTGGTGGGGGGGGGGGTGGCGCAGTACGTGCGCCACGCACCAGGCCAGCCGTCGGCTGGCGCGGTCTTCCTCGGCCGTCGGCATCGTTCTCTCCGTCTTGCCCGTGCTCGTCCCGTGTACGGGTACGCGTACCCGTACACGGGCCCGTAACCATCCTCGTACGTCTGTCCGACGTGCGGCGATGATCGCAGGTCAGCGCAGTGGCCGGTGCACGTTTTTCTGCGTGGACGGGCCGGGGGTCGCGTCGGCGATCCACGGACCGTCGCCGGAGGGGTCGAGGATGCCCTCCTCCAGCCAGGTGTAGGTACCGGACATGACGCCGGCGACGACCTTGCGGTCGAGGTCGTCGGTGTTGTCCCAGAGCCGGCCGAAGAGCTCCTCGACGCGCAGCCGGGACTGCCGGCAGAAGGCGTCGGCGAGCTGGTAGGCCTCGCGTCCGTGCTCGCCGGAGGCCCGCAGGTGCTCGGCGCGCACGCAGGCCGCGCTCATGGCGAAGAGTTCGGCGCCGATGTCGACGATCCGGCCGAGGAAGCCCTGCTTGGTCTCCATGCGGCCCTGCCAGCGGGACATGGCGTAGAAGGTCGAGCGGGCGAGTTTGCGCGATCCGCGCTCGACGTAGCGCAGGTGGGTGGCGAGGTCGGGGTGGCCGGCGGGGTGGAAGGCCCGGTAGGTGCCGGGCACCTGGCCGGCTCCGGTGGCCAGCTGGGGCAGCCAGCGGGCGTAGAACCCGGCGGCGCGGGCGCCCGCCTTCGCCTTGTCGCCCAGTGCCTTGTCGGGGTCGATGAGGTCTCCGGCCACCGACAGGTGGGCGTCCACGGCCTCGCGGGCGATCAGCAGGTGCATGATCTCGGTGGATCCCTCGAAGATCCGGTTGATGCGCAGGTCGCGGAGCATCTGTTCGGCCGGGACGGCCCGCTCGCCGCGCGCCGCGAGGGACTCGGCGGTCTCGAAGCCGCGTCCACCGCGGATCTGGACCAGCTCGTCGGCCATCAGGCAGGCCATCTCGGAGCCGTAGAGCTTGGCGAGGGCGGCCTCGATGCGGATGTCGTTGCGGTCCTCGTCCGCCATCTGGGAGGCCAGGTCGACCACGGCCTCCAGGGCGAAGGTGGTGGCGGCGATGAAGGAGATCTTCGAGCCGACCGCCTCGTGCCGGGCGACCGGCCGCCCCCACTGCTCGCGTACGCCGGACCACTCGCGGGCGATCTTCAGGCACCACTTCCCTGCGCCGACGCACATGGCGGGCAGCGACAGCCGGCCGGTGTTCAGCGTGGTCAGGGCGATCTTCAGGCCGGCCCCCTCGGCGCCGATGCGCTGGCCGGCCGGCACCCGTACCCGGTGGAAGCGGGTGACGCCGTTCTCCAGGCCGCGCAGGCCCATGAAGGCGTTGCGGTGCTCGACGGTGATGCCCGGCGAGTCGGCCTCGACGACGAAGGCGGTGATCCCGCCCCGGTGGTTCTCGCTCCTGGGGACCCGGGCCATGACGACGAGCAGGTCGGCGACGACCCCGTTGGTGGTCCAGAGCTTCACGCCGTCCAGGACGTAGGCGTCCTCGCCGTCGGGGACCGCGGTGGTGGCCAGGCGCGCCGGGTCGGAGCCGACGTCCGGTTCGGTGAGCAGGAAGGCGCTGATGGCGGTGGTCGCGCAGCGCGGCAGGTAGGCGTCCTTCTGCTCCTGCGTGCCGAACATCTTCAGCGGCTGGGGCACGCCGATCGACTGGTGGGCGGAGAGCAGGGCCCCGATGGCCGGGCTGACGGAGCCGACGAGGGCGAGCGCCTTGTTGTAATACACCTGGGTGAGGCCGAGGCCCCCGTACTTGGGGTCGATCTTCATGCCGAGCGCGCCGAGCTCCTTGAGCCCGCGCACGGTCTCGTCGGGGATCTTCGCCTCGCGCTCGATGCGCGCCCCGTCGATGGAGCTCTCGCAGAACTCCCGCAGCCGGGCCAGGAAGGCCTCCCCGCGCCGGACGTCCTCGTCGGCGGGGAGCGGGTGGGGGTGGATCAGGTCGAGCCGGAACCTGCCGAGGAACAGCTCCTTGGCGAAGCTCGGCCGCTGCCAGTTCTGTTCCCGGGCCGCTTCCGCGACCTGCCGTGCCTCGCGCTCGGTCACCTTGGGCTGTACGGGCTGTACGGGCTGCGTGCCGCCGGACTGTGTTGCGGACATGAGGGGACTCACCTCGCCGCCGAGAGTGGGGTGCTTACCGGTGGGTGCTACCAGGGAGTCGTACCCGTTTCGGGCGGTGGGGAAGCGGGGGTAAAAGGGGGACGGCCGGAGCCCCGCACCGTGGACTCCGGCCGGGGCGCCGTGCCGCCCGCGGCGAGGGCACGGCCCGGCGCCGCGCGGTCGCTCAGCCCTGGGCCCCGGTGTCCTGCCGGTCCGCGGCACCCCGGCGCCGCAGCAGGATCACCAGGACGGCACGGGCGTCCCGGCGGCGGGGGGCCGTCCGGGCGAACACCGCGACCGCGGCGGTCACGCCGACCGTCGTGCCGTAGAGGATCCCTCCCGCGCCCAGGGCGGTCACGCCGGTCAGGACGGTGTCGACGGTGCTGCTGTTCATGTGCTGCTCCTCCGGTGGCTGTCGGCCTCGGCCCGGCTCGGTTCGCCGCGGCCCGGATCCGATTCAGGCGGCGGGCGGGAGCAGGACGGACTCCGGTTTCGGCCAACTCCCGGGACAGCCCAGGTGAGGCGCCCTAGGCTGACTTTTCCGGTCAGGACCGGACCGGAACGGCTCGGTGACGGGAGAACGGTGGGCGCGCGACGGGACTTCGCCGCCAGGCTGGCGGAGCTGCACGAGGCGGTGGGCCGGCCCGCGCTCAAGCACGTGGTCACGGAGGCGAACCGGCGGCTGACCCAGCGGGGCGGGCAAGGCGGGCAGGGCGGGCAGGGCGGGCAGGTCACGCTCAACCGGGTCAGCGCCTGGAAGAACGGTGACAACGTCCCGCAGTCGGAGGCACAACTGCTCGCCGTGGTGCGCTCCCTGATCAAGGAGGCGAGCGGCCGCACCGCCCCGGACGACGCCACGCAGGGGCTGTACGACGAGGCCCGCTGGCTGGCCTGGTGGCGCAAGGCCCGCGACGAGCCCGCGGACCCGTCCCCCGCGGCGGACGGGTCCGCGGGCGGCGGACAGCCGCGGCACTGGCTGCCGGATCCGGTGCGCGCCCTGCTGGAACGCCAGCGCGAAGCCGCCGAGGAACTCCCCTACCTGCTGCGCCCCGAGGGACGCCCGCACCGCCTGACCACCGTGTACGTACGCCAGCTCCTGGACGCTTCGGGAGAGGAGCACGAGCGCCGCGAAGGTCCGGCGCGGCCGATCGAGGGCGTGCTCGGCGCGGGTGGGGGCGGCCATCTGCTGGTGCAGGCCGAACCCGGCGGCGGGAAGTCCACGCTGCTGCACCGGTGCGCGCTCGACCTGGGAAACGCCGCGCAGGGCTCGGCAGCGCCCGGCGGCCTGGTGCCGCTGCTGGTCACCGCGGCCCAGATCGCCCGCGGCGGGCCCGGCTTCGAGTCCGCGGTGGCCGAGGCCACGGGGCTCGGTACGGGAGGACTTGCGGAACTCCCCCGCGGGGCCCGCTGGCTGATCCTCGTCGACGCGCTCGACGAGGTGGACCGGGAGCACCGCGTCCGCCTGATCAACCTGCTCGCCGACCGCCCCGCGGACGGACCGCTGCTGCTGCTCACCACCCGGCCCGACCCCGAGGGCACACCGGTCCTCAGGCGGGCGGGCTTCGACGCGTACGAGCTGGAGCCCTTCGACCAGGGGGCTCTGGAGGCCTTCGCACGGGCCTGGCTCGAGGACTCCGGGCGCGCGGATCTCGCCGACAGCTTCCTGCGGCAGGTCGAGGAGGCGGAGCTGGGCACGCTGCTGCACAACCCCCTGCTGGCCACGGTCGCGGTGCTCGTGTTCGAGGACGACCCCGACCGCCCGCTCCCCGACAGCCGCTGGAAGCTGTACGAGGAGGCCAGGGCGCACCTCAGGGCCGCGAAACGGGACAAGGTCCGCCGGTTCTGGGCGGAGCTGGAGGCGCGGGCTCAGCTGACGGCCCGGGGGCCGGGAGAGGTGGCGTACCTGCGCCGGCATCTCGATGACCTGGTCATGTACCTGGCCCACTGCCAGGTGACGCTGGGGGCGGCGGACCTCGCGCAGGAGGCGCGCCGCTGGTGGGAGGAGAACGCCGCCGACGGGCAGGGCCGGTTCGGCGCGCTGTCCTCGCTGGACGGCTGGGACGGCTCGGTCACCGAGGCCCTGCTCGGCACCGGCCTTCTGGTGCGCACGGGGGCCGGTCTGCGGTTCCTGCACGCCACTTTCGCCGAGCACATGGCGGCCGAGCGCCTGGCCGACGGACTGCCCGAGGAGTTCGACCCCGAGTCGGACGCGTGGCGCACCGCGCTGCACCGCGCCTTCGGGAACCGCTGGGTCTTCGAAGCACTGGGGGACGTCCCGGTCGGCGCGTTGGTCCACTACAGCCACCGGCACCGCAAGGGCGGTACGGCGCTGCTGGACTGGCTCCAGGAGGGGCCGTTCCGGGACCAGTTGTCGGCCGGCCGCCTCCTGGCCGAGCGGTGCCCCGCGCAGGACCGGCACGTCGAGCGGTTCCTGGCGGCGGCCGCCGGATCGCCGTACGCGGACATCGGCGGCGAGCGCTGGAGGCTGCTGCGACGTATCCGCCACCATCTGGTCGGGGAGTACCTGTACGCCACCGCGCACGACGAGGACTCCCCTTACTGGGTGGAAGCGGCGAGGGCGCTGGCGACACGGGATCACGCGGCCGCTTGCCTGAGGCTGCAGCGGGCGGTCTCCGATCCGGCGGCGAGGTCGAGGGGCGAGGCGGCGCGCGTACTGGCGTACATCGATCCCTCCTATGCCCCGGAGGTCGTCCTGGCGTTGCGGGCCGCCGCGCTCGACCCTCACGCCCATGACGCCGAGCGGTGGGGAGCGGTGAGCTCGCTGGCCGTCCTGGCACAGTACGCCGCTTTGGAGGCCGCCCGGGCTCTGCGCGACATCTTCGCGGGAACCGGCATCGACGCCCAGACCCGGTGGAACGCGGCCAACGCCCTGGCCCGGTTGGGCGGGGCACACGTGGAAGAGGCGGCGGAGGCCTTCCGGGGGGTGATGTCCGACGGTCAGGATCCGAAGGGCCGCCAGCTCGCGGCCCAGTACTTGGCCCGCCTGGGCGCCGCCCACGGGGTGGAGGCGGCGGAATTCTTCCGAGGGGTGATCGCGGACGGCAGCCATGCTCCGGACGACCGACGGTCCGCGGCCGGTGGGCTGGCCAGGCTCGGCGGGACGTACGTGGACGAGGCGGCACAGGCCCTGCACGCCATGGCGGCGGAGAGCGCAGGACAGGAACGGCTGATGGCGGCAGGGGCACTTGCGGCGCTGAAGGGGCCCTACGTGGGAGCGGCGGCTCGGATCCTGCACGAGGCGGCCGGGGACCGCGGCGCGGCCTGGTACGAACGGATGGAAGCAGCCGAGGAACTGGCGCGGCTGGGCGGGCCCCATGGACAGGAAGCGGTGCAGTGCCTCCGGGCGATGGCCGCGGACCCGCGTACGGCGTGGACCGGCCGGTGGCGGGCGTGGCGGGTACTGCGCGACCCCGTCGGACCGTACGGGCAGGACACCGGGCGCCTGCTCGGTCTGATCGCTGATCACCGGACGGCTCCGCGTGACCGGCGGCGCGCCGTGGCTGCCCTGGCCCGGCCGGGCAGCGAGCACCGGCCGGAAGTTGCCGGAACCCTGAAGGATCTGGTCGCCGACAGTGACGCGACTACGCGGGTACGCAAGGACGCCACGCGGTTGCTGCTGCTGGTGGCGCCGTCCACGGACTGGCAGGGGGACGTGTCGATCCTGCGGTCTCTGCTGGCCGACCGGAAGAGTACCGAGTCCCGGGGCAGGATCGTGCTCGTTCTGGCGGAACGGGCCAGGATGCGCGAGGCGGGAGCCGTCGAAGCCCTGGAAGCAGTGGCCCTCGGGAGGACGGGGCGCAAGAAGCAGAGCGCGGGGGTCCGGGGGCTGGCAGCCCGGAAGCTCCTCGCGCTGGACAGGCGTTTCGAGCCTGCCGCGACCCGGGTCCTGCGGGAGGTGATCGTCGATCGGACGGCCGAACCGGAAGAGAGGTTCGACGCGGCCAGGGAGCTGCTCGCCCTGGGCGGTCAGGACGTGCCGCTCGCCGCGGAAGGGATCCGGGCCGTGGTGGCCGACCCGCGGACGCAGTCCTATACACGAGATCTTGCCGTACCGTCGCTCGTCGCCCTGCGTGGCCCGCACGTCGCGGCTGCGGCGCAAGCGCTGCGGACCGTGGTGGCCGAGCCCCTCGTTTTCGAGTTCGACCGGGAGTCAGCGGCGAAATCGCTGGCCGGGCTCGGCGAACCGTACGTGGAGTGGGCGGCCGGGGCCCTGCGCCAGGCGCTGGGCAAGCGGAGGACGTACGCAAGGGTGCAGGTGGCGAAGATGCTCGCCGGTCTCGGTCCCGCGTACGCGGACGACGCCGCACAGGCGCTGCGGGGAATGATTGGGGCCCGCACGGCCGGCGTGTACGAGTGGCGGGAGGCGGTGGAGACGCTCGCCGGTCTCGGGGATTCCTACCGGGCCGAGGTCCTGGACATGCTGACCGGCACCGTCACCGCACCCGGGTCGAAGCCCCGCGAGGTCCGCCGTGCGGCGGAGGCACTGGCCCGGCTCAGCCCCGGGCACGCGCTGCTCGGGGGCCGGTCGCACTGAGCGGCAATCCCCGCGAGCGCATGCAAAAAGACGGCCGGAGCCCCCGCACAGTAGGCTCCGGCCGTCGGCTTTGTGGGCCGTACGAGTCGGTCAGATGTCGAGGCCGCTGAGGACCAGGACCCGCTCGTAGGTGTAGTCGTCCATCGCGTAGCGCACGCCCTCGCGGCCCACACCGGACTGCTTGACGCCGCCGTACGGCATCTGGTCGGCGCGGTAGGACGGGACGTCGCCGACGATCACGCCGCCGACCTCCAGCTCGCGGTGGGCGCGGAACGCCGTCTGGATGTTCCGGGTGAAGACGCCCGCCTGCAGACCGAACTTCGAGTCGTTGACGGCGGCGAAGGCCTCGTCGGTGTTCTCGACCCGGCGCAGGGTCAGGACCGGACCGAAGACCTCCTCGGTGGCGAGGGTGACGCCCTCGGGCACCTCGGCGACGACGGTGGGCTCGTACGAGGCACCCTCGCGCTTGCCGCCCGTGAGCAGCTTGGCTCCGGCGGCCACGGCCTCGTCGACCCAGGACTCGACGCGCTTGGCGGCGTCCTCGGAGACCAGGGGGCCGACGTCGGTGGCGGAGTCGTTCGGGTCGCCGGTGACCTGCTCCTGGACCTTGGCGACGACCTTCTCGACCAGGCGGTCGTAGACGGCGGCGTCGGCGATCACGCGCTGCACGCCGATGCAGGACTGGCCGGCCTGGTAGTTCGAGAAGGTCGCGATACGGGTCGCGGCCCAGTCGAGGTCGGCCTCCGAGGACCAGTCCTCCAGGACCACGGCCGCGGCGTTGCCGCCGAGCTCCAGGGTGCAGTGCTTGTGGGGCACGGCCTGCTGGATGGCGTAGCCGACCTTGTCGGAACCGGTGAAGGAGATGACGGGCAGGCGCTCGTCCTTGACCAGCTCCGGCATCTTGTCGTTGGCGACGGGGAGCACGGACCAGGAACCGGCCGGCAGGTCGGTCTCGGCCAGCAGCTCACCGAGGATCAGGCCGGAGAGCGGGGTGGCCGGGGCCGGCTTCAGGATGATCGGCGCGCCGACGGCGATGGCGGGGGCCACCTTGTGGGCGCACAGGTTCAGCGGGAAGTTGAACGGCGCGATGCCGAGGACCGGACCCTTGACGAAGCGGCGGGTCAGCGCGAGACGGCCGACGCCACCGGCGTCGGTGTCCAGGCGCTGGGCCTCTCCGCCGTTGAAGCGGCGGGCCTCTTCGGCGGCGAAGCGGAACACGGACACCGCACGGCCGACCTCACCGCGGGCCCACTTGATGGGCTTGCCGTTCTCGGCGGAGATCAGGAGGGCGATCTCCTCGGTGCGCTCGGCGAGCCGGCGCGCGACGTGGGCCAGGGCCTCGGCGCGTACGTGGGCCGGGGTGGCGGAGAACTCCGCGGTCACGGCGTACGCGGCGGCCACGGCCTCTTCGACCTGGGCGTCGGTGGGGACGCTCACGGTACCGACGAGGCGGCCGTCCCACGGGGAGTGGACGTCGAAGCTGTCGTCGCCCGTGGCCTGGCGGCCGGCGAGCCAGAAGGCGTGGGTGGAAGTCATGCTGATCCCGGCCCTTCGGAGTGTGTGCGGTGGGTCCTTGTCCCCTCCACCGTAGGACTCCGGCGCGGTTTCGGTGTTTGTCCGGCATGGAGTACGCGCGTGGCGCGGCGCGCCGCTTTGTCAGTGTCGCCCCGGCCCGGCCCCGTGCGGGTCCCCTGCGGGGTGCTCGTACCGGGCCCGCGCCTCGAACTCCGGCGGGGCTGGATTGCTCCAGCTCCGCCGGCGTTCGGGGCGCGGGCCCGGGGCGGAGCCCCGGGGAACGGGCGAAGGGCGGGTAGGGGACCCAGCCCGCGCGGCGGCTGCCGGACCGCTCGGGTCGGCCCGGGTCCGCTACGGCGCGGGCGTCGTGGCCTTCAGGGCGAGCCAGAGCTCCATGCGGACGTCCGGGTCGTCCAGGGAGCGGCCCAGGATTTCCTCGACCCGCCGCATGCGGTAGCGCAGCGTGTGGCGGTGGACTCCGAGGTCGGCCGCCGCCGCGTCCCACTGGCCGTGGCGCGAGAGCCACGCCTGGAGCGAGGCCACCAGGTCGCCGCGGCCCTTCTCGTCGTGCTCGCGCAGCGCCCGCAGCGTGCCGTCCGCGAAGGCCCGTACCGCGTCGTCGGCCAGCAGCGGGAGGACCGAGCCCGACGCGAGTTCCTCGTGCTCGACCATCGGGCGGCCGCGCCGGCGGGCCACGGCGAGGGCCTGGTCGGCCTGTTTGAAGGCCGCGGCCACGCTCGAGGCGAGGGCCGGCGCCGACAGGCCTATGACCAGTTCGTCCGGCTCGGGTTCGCCCGCGTCCCGCCCGCGCCGCGATTCCAGCGCCTCCGCGTGCTCCGCGCACGCCTGTACGGCCGAGCCCCCGTCGGCCGCCAGGACCACGAGGCGGCCGGGTTCCGGCACCACCAGCAGGGTCTCCCCGGTGCGGGCCGCCGCCGATTCCACGGCGTCGGCCAGCTGGGCCAGGCCCTGCGGCTGGGCGGTCCCCGCGAGCGCCGGCTCCGCCACCACGATCCGGAAGGGGGCGTCCAGCAGGGCCCCGTACAGGTCCCCGGCCACGGCCTGCGCGTGCTCCGCCTGCCCGGCGAGCAGCATGCGCAGCACGGCCGCGCCGAGCCGGGACTCCGCGTCGTGCAGGGAGCGGGAGCGTTCGGTGGTCAGGGTCAGCAGTGCCACGGCCGAGTGGACCGCGTACCGCTCGGCGGTGCCCAGCGGAGCTCCGGTGCCGACCGCCAGGGCTCCCCGGGCGCGCCGGCCGGTGCCCAGGGACTGCAGCTCGACCCGGTCGTCTGAGCCGCCCACGACGGCGCTGGCCGGCGCCGGGCGCTCCCGCAGCCGCTCCACGTCGGGGGTCAGCCGGGCCGCCCGGCGGGCGGCCCAGTCGGGCGCGGCCGCGACGACGGCGCCCGAGGTGTCGTACAGGGCGGCCCAGCCGTGCACGTGCGCCGCCAGCTTCGTCAGCAGTTCGGCGGGGCCGTCGGCGGACAGCGCGGCCCGCGTCAGCTCGCGCTGCGCCTCGAAACCGGCGGTCACGGCCCGGTACTGGTCGGCGGCCAGCGCGGCGGAGACGGCCTTGCTGATGGCGAGGAAGGGGGTGCGGCGGGGCACCTCCAGCAGCGGCAGGTCCTCGGCCCGGGCGGCTTCGACCAGCGCCTCGGGCACGGCGTCGTAGTTGACGCCGACGGCGAAGCCGATGCCGACGACCCCGGCCGCCGCGAGCCTGCGCACGTAGCGGCGCATCTCCTCGGGGTCCTCCGCGTCGAGCTTCATCGCGGTGATGAGGAGCAGTTCCCCGCCCTCCATGTACGGGACGGGGTCGGCGAGCTCGCTGACGTGGGCCCACCGCACGGGGGTGTCGAGGCGGCCCTCCCCGGCCCGGACGCTGAGTTTGAGCGCCGAGTGCTGGACGAGTGACGCGAGGGTGAGCGGCATGGGTACCGGGCGCCTTAGGGAGGAGGGGTTCGGCGGCGAGGTGCCGACGCAGGATTCTCGCCGTGGAACGCCACGCCGGATTTCGCCGTGTCGTACGAACGGCTCCCCTTGATTCTGCCACCCCGTACGGGTCGGCTCAGCTCGTTCCCCCGAGCCGGACCAGCAGCGGGGCGGCCCGCTCGCCGCGGACGGAGGTCAGGGAGAGCACGGCGTGGCCGGGGGGCACGGTGTTGGCGAGGGCGGAGGCGGACCAGCGTTCCCGCTCGACCTGCCGCACGGTGACGGCGTCGGTGGTGACGGCCTTGCCGGTGACCATCTTGCGCACCGTGTGCAGGGCCCTGGTCATCGGGCGGTCGGCGTAGACCGTCCGGCTGGTGACGTCCCGCGTCTCGACCAGTTCGGTCCCCCAGGCGTCGGCGAACCACTTGCCGTCCCAGGTGGTGACCCCGGAGAAGGCCACCCGGCAGCCCACCGCCCCGAGCAGCGGGGTGCGCAGCGGTTCCGGTACGTCGTCCAGGGTGCGCAGGGTCAGCAGGACCCCCGCGTTGGCCGAGCGGAGCCGCTGTACGCCGCGCACGGTCTCGGGCGTGAGGGTCTGCGAGGCGTCGTCGAAGGCGAGGAAGGCGAAGAGGGAGCGGTCGGTGCGCGCGGCGGCCGAGGCGTTGAACTGGGCGAGCAGCAGCCGGGCCAGCAGCCGCGAGGCGTCGGCGTGGGCGCGCTCGGGCAGGTCCACGCGGACCCGGACGGGGTGTTCGAGGGCGCGCGGGGAGAAGGGCCGGCCGGCTCCGGTGGTGTCGAAGAAGCCGTGGAAGGCGGGCCGGTCCAGCAGTGCCACCCGGTCGGCGAGGACGGGGCCGGGGTCGCCGTGGGTCCCGTACTGGCGGGCGCGGGCGTCGAGCTCGCGCAGCATGGCCTGGCGGCCGGAGCGCTCCAGCACCTCGCGCAGGGCGTCGAGCGCGGCGGGCCGCCCGTCGAGCAGTTCGCGCAGCTCGGCCACGGTGGGGAAGCGGCCGTACGCGGCCCGGAAGGGGCCGATGAGCTGCGCGAGGGCGGTGGCGCAGCGGCGTACGTCGATGCCGGGGAGGTCGCCGGCGAAGCCCTCGGCGAGCAGGGAGGCCGCTTCGTCGGGGTCGGTGGCGCCGCCGTAGAGGTCGAGGTCGTGGACGGAGGCGGGGTCGCCGGGGCGGACGACGATGTCGTAGGCCTCGTCGGGCCCGAGCGGTGTCCCGGCGGCGGAGACGGTGATGACGGCGGCCTCGCCGGCCAGGGCCTGGAGCATCAGCGATTCGACGACGGGACGGACCAGGCGGGCGGTCTTGCCCGCGCCGGAGGGGCCGACGGCGAGCATCGAGGTCCCCAGGACGGCGGGGTCCAGGGCCAGGCCGGTCCCCCGCCGCTCGAAGGGGTTGGGTTCGGCGTCGGTGACGCTCCCGAGGCGGACCTGACCGACGAGGAGGTCGTGCCGGGCCGCACGGACGGGCAGGTCGCGGGCTCCGGAGGGGTGTCCGCAGGCGGCGGCGCCCTTGTCCCGCACGGCCTGGACGAAGGCGGTGCGCCGCGTGGGGTCGGCCAGCACGGAGTCCCAGGCCCGCCGGATCCGCACGTGGTCGACGTCGTTCATGCGCCCGGCGGCGGCTTCGGCGGCCAGCCGGTCGGCGGATTCCGCGAACCCGGCGGCGCGCAGCTGCGGCCAGCGGGCGGGGTCGTCGGCGGGGTCCGGCCCGGCCGGGAGCGGCGTGGCCGGAGCGGCGGCCTCGGGTCCGCCGAGGGCTCCGTGCACCAGGCCGGTCCAGTCGCCGAGCCGCCCGAAGCAGAGGATGACGGGGAGGTAGACCGCCGCGTAGAGGAGGTAGGTGACGGCCGGGCCCGCCGAGCCGCCGAGCTCCGCGTACGGCAGGTGGCCGAAGGCGAGCGGGTAGACCGGGAGGGTCTCGCTCACGATGAGCAGGGTCACGACGAGGGCGCCGATCAGGGCGCCGAGCGCGCGGTACCAGGGGCCGCGGGCCGCGACGAGCCGCTCGAAGGCGGTCCGCCAGCCGCCGAGGCGGGCGAACGCGAGGACGATCCCGGCGGTGACCAGCAGTTCGTAGATCTCGGTCGCGGCCAGGCCCCGGTGGTCGACGGGCTCGCGCCGCAGCCCGTGGGTCCACCAGTCCTCGGGGGTGAAGAGGTCCAGCGGTACGCCGACGAGGGGCAGGGCCCCGCCCACGAAGAGGCGCCAGACCACGAAGCAGATCACGAGCGAGATCCCGACCCGCTTGAGCAGCGAGGCGTCGCCCGCGTCGGGCCGGGGCACGGGCGGGGTGTGGGCGTGGCGCCAGACGCCGGGCCCGGCGTCCGGGCGGGGGACGCGCAGCCAGTCCGCCAGGGTGGGGGCCGGGGCGGGGGCGGGGGCCGTGGGCAGCCGGGTGGGGGCCGCCCGGTCGTACGCCGGAGCCGCCGGGGCGTGTGCGGGAGCCGCCGGGGCGTGCGCCGGCTTCGGCGGGAGACCCGGGGGGCCGGCCGGGCGGGGGACGTGCCCGGTGGTCACCGGATCCCGCCGCTCGTGCGTGCCGTGCGTGCCGTCGGTGTCCATGTAACCCCTGCCCCCTGCCCGTTACCGCACTGTGCTGCGCGCTCAATCTAGTGGGCGGCGCCGTCCGGCGACCCGCTCCCGGTCATGATCCACAAGACACGTGCCGGTTCCCTCCTATGGCCGTCACGGACAAGGACACGCGGGGACCACTCCCGAACGGAGCATGCAGGACCCCGCCTCCCGGGCCTAGCCTGCGGACAAAGACACAAGTGCGTCCGAAATCACCCCCCAGGGAGCTCCCTATGACCGCTGTCCCGCAGGAGCGCAAGCTCGTCACCGCGATCCCCGGCCCCAAGTCGCAGGAGCTGCAGGCCCGCCGCCTCGCGACGGTGGCCGGCGGCGTGGGCTCCGTGCTCCCCGTCTTCACGGCCCGCGCGGGCGGCGGCATCATCGAGGACGTCGACGGCAACCGCCTGATCGACTTCGGCTCGGGCATCGCCGTGACCTCGGTCGGCGCCTCCGCCGAGGCCGTCGTGCGCCGCGCCTCCGCGCAGCTCGCCGACTTCACCCACACCTGTTTCATGGTCACCCCCTACGAGGGCTACGTGGAGGTCTGCGAGGCCCTCGCCGAGCTCACCCCGGGTGACCACGCCAAGAAGTCGGCGCTGTTCAACTCCGGCGCCGAGGCCGTCGAGAACGCCGTCAAGATCGCCCGTGTGTACACCAAGCGCCAGGCCGTCGTCGTCTTCGACCACGGCTACCACGGCCGTACGAACCTCACGATGGCGCTGACCTCGAAGAACATGCCGTACAAGCAGGGCTTCGGTCCGTTCGCCCCCGAGGTCTACCGCGTCCCGGTCGCCTACGGCTACCGCTGGCCGACCGGCGCCGAGAACTGCGGCCCCGAGGCCGCCGCCCAGGCGATCGACAACATCACCAAGCAGATCGGCGCCGAGAACGTCGCCGCGATCATCATCGAGCCGGTGCTCGGCGAGGGCGGCTTCATCGAGCCGGCCAAGGGCTTCCTCCCGGCGATCGTGAAGTTCGCCAACGACAACGGCATCGTCTTCGTCGCCGACGAGATCCAGTCCGGCTTCTGCCGCACCGGCCAGTGGTTCGCGTGCGAGGACGAGGGCATCGTCCCGGACCTGATCACGACCGCCAAGGGCATCGCGGGCGGTCTGCCGCTCGCCGCCGTGACCGGCCGCGCCGAGATCATGGACTCCGCGCACGCGGGTGGCCTGGGCGGCACCTACGGCGGCAACCCGGTGGCGTGCGCCGGTGCGCTCGGCTCCATCGAGACCATGAAGGAGCTCGACCTCAACGCCGCGGCGAAGAAGATCGAGTCCCTCATGAAGTCCCGTCTGACGGCCATGCAGGAGAAGTACGACATCATCGGCGACATCCGCGGCCGCGGCGCCATGATCGCGATCGAGCTCGTCAAGGACCCCGTCTCCAAGACCCCGTTCCCGGAGGCGGCCGGCGCGCTCGCCAAGGCCTGCCACGCGGAGGGCGTCCTCGTCCTCACCTGCGGCACCTACGGCAACGTGCTCCGCTTCCTCCCGCCGCTCGTCATGGGCGAGGACCTGCTGAACGAGGGCCTGGACATCATCGAGGCCGCGTTCGCGGCCATCGGTACCGCTCTCTGATCGAACGTCTGACACGGGCGGTAGAACGCGGGGACACAATGCTCGATCACTTCCTGCTCACTACCGCGGGTAACGGTCGGGCACTGTGAAGAACGTGTGGGGGGCCGATGGCGGGAGCGTTTTCCGGCTGTCGGTCCCCCTTTCGCTGCCGTACGGTTTCTGCAGATGAGTGAGACAGCCCGCTCCGGGGAAACCGGGAGCGACACCAGTACCGGGCTTCCCCAGCGCCGTACTGGGCATGCGTTCGCGCACACTCCTCTCCGATCGGACGGCCGTTCGCCCCAAACCCCCCGGGGCGCCCGGCAACCCGATCCGGGCGGCCGTCCCGGAACCACCCCCCCTGTTCCGGGACGGCCGGCCACTTTCCTCTCCGCGCTCTGCGCCGCGCTCTTCGCGCTGATCACCTGGCAGGTCCTGGTATCGGGCCCCCTGTTGGCCGCGGACGACCGCCTGAGCCGCGCCCTCCTGCGCACCGCCCCGGACGGATTCACCCAGCGCCTCTCCGACTTCGGCAACATCCCGGTGGCGGTCCCCGTCCTGCTCCTCGCGATCGTCTACGCCGTCCAGCGCGGCAACCGCCCCGGCGCGGCGGCCGCGGCGCTGGCGATGGCCGCGGTGCCGGCCCTGATCGTCCCGCTGAAGGAGTGGACCGGCCGGCCGGGCCCCCTGGAGCCCTGGGCCACCGGCTACTACCCCTCGGGCCACACGGCCACCTCGTACGTGGCGTACACGGCCTCGGCCCTGCTCGTCACCCCGTACCTGCGCAGGGACTGGCCGCACGCCCTGGCGGCCGCCGTCACCGCCCTGACGGCGGCGGGCCTGATCGTGCGCGGCTACCACTGGCCCCTGGACGTCCTGGCCAGCCTCCTGCTGTTCACCCCCCTGCTGCTCGGGGTGAACGCCGTCATTCGCCGCCACTCCCCGTGGCCTGGACCAGGGCGATGAGCACCAGCAGTACGGCGGCGAGCGCCACGACGTCCCGGGGTTCCCAGCCCTGCTGGAGCGCGAGGACCAGGATCGCCGTGACCGCGTAGGGCCACGAACGGCGCTTCTTCCCCTGCTTGTTCCCCGGGTTGTTTCCCTGCGGGTCGGGTGTGGGCATGGTGGATCTCCCGGAGTCGGTTCGGCTGGGTGGCCCCACGATCGATCGCCGCCGCGGTTGTCCGCTGCCGGGCTCCGGCAACGCCGCAGTTCGTCCGCCGGAATCGGGGACAATGCCGGGATGTCCGCTGGACAACGACGAGGGCGGGTGGGAAATGGGGCGTCCGCAAGGCGAGTTGCGGGGACGGACCGCACAGGCGAACGCGCTTGCGGAATGGCTGCGCACCGTGATCGGCCACGTTCCGGTGCGCGAGCTGGAGGCGGAGCTGTACGTCGGCAAGAGCTCCTGGGGCGCCTACCGCAGCGGAAGCACGCTGATCACCCGGAAACTGCTGACCGAGGTCGTGGACCGGTACATCCCCGAACCCTCGATGCGCGAGCGCCAGCGCGCCGAGGGGCTGCGGCTGCTCGCCGAGGCCGAGGAGGCGGGCCGCACCCTCAAGGAGGGCGGCGGGCAGGCCCCGCTCGTGGTGCGCCAACGGCCCCGCGAGCCGCTCGCACTGGCGCTGCTGAGGCTCGACGACGCCCGGCTCCTGCAGATGGAGGCGATGCGCAAGCTCGCCGACTCCGAGAAGCAGTGCACGCTGCTGGGCAGCACCGTGAAGGTCCTCCAGGACCGCTGCCTGGTGCTGGAGCAGGAACGGGACCGCGCGCTGGAGGACCGGGCGAAGCTCCAGCGGGAGCTGGACCTGTCACTGGAGTACCGGCGGCAGGCGGGCGAGCAGTTGGAGCACGCCCGTCAGGCCCGGTCCGAGGCGGAACGCCTCGCCCTGACCGCCGACGAACACGTGACGCGCGAACGCATCGCCGTGGAGCGGCAGGCCGCCGGCGCCACGCCGCCCGAGGAGCCGGCGGACTCCGGGCACGAAGCGGCGTCCGGCGAGGTTCTCGGCCTCGACCCGCTCGACCAGATCGAGGCCGTCCTGCGGGCCTCCCGCGAACGGCTGGAGGAGCAGGACGAGGGGCTCGACGACCTCCGCGGACGCATGGGCGACGAGCCGGAGCCGAGCACCGAGGAGCCGCAGCCGATTGTCCGGGGAACCCTCCTGGACAACGACGCCGCAGGTCAGCGGAGCATTGTCCGGCCGGATCCGGTGGACGACGCCGAGGAACCGGCCGACGAGTTCACCATCGACTACGCACCGCCGGCCTGGTACACGCTGAACGTGCGTACCCCGGCGCAATCGGAGGCGGAGGCGGAGGCGGAAAGGGCCGTGATCGACTACCGGCCGCCGGGCTGGTACACCTCGGGTTCACGGCCGCCGGTGGCGGCGACCGTGGGGCCCGGGTACCTGGCGGTGGTGCGCTACCGCGCCTCCGACGGCTCCGTGGGGGAGCTCACCCGCCGCTCGGCACCGGGGCTCCCGCACCCCGAGTGGCAGATCCTGCACGATCTCCGCGCCCTGGGCGTGCCGCCCCACCGCGTGCTGGAGCTGCACACCGAGCTGGAGTCCTGCGATCTGCCCGGCGGTTACTGCGCCCGGATGGTCCGGGAGAACTGGCCCCAGGCCCTCGTCACGCGCACCGTCCCGTACAGCACGGACCTCATTGGCCGCCAAGCGGGCGTGCGCCAGCTGCTGGCCCGCCACGCCGGTGATCCGACCCGTCCCGCTCCGGTCCGGGCGCCGCTTCCGGCCGCCCCGGTCGTGCCCTGGGGATCGAGGGCCGAATCCGCCGCGCAGAAGGTGGCGGAGGCATTCGCCCCGGAGAACATCCACCGGTACGTCCTGAGGGCCGCTCAGGACGCGATCGTGCCCCTGGCCGCCCGGCAGACCCTGATGGAGGCGGGCCTGCCCCGGGACATGGGCCCCTTCTTCTGGTCGCGCGCCGTGGCGGGCAGGCCCTGGCCGGTGACGGGGCACCCGAAGGCGCGGGACGGTCTGCACCTGCCCCTGGCCCGCGGCATGACCTTGGTCCTGGGCCACGACTTCGGCAAGATGCTGTGCATCGAGTACGGATCCGAGCACGTCGTGGCCCTGCCGCCGGGAGTGGCGGGGCCGTCGTACGCCCAGTTCGTCAACTCGGGGCTGCCCGAGTTCGCGCACTGCGTCGCGGCACTCGGCAGGATGTGGCCGCAGCGCCGGGGCCTGACCCCGGAGCAGGCGGGCCTGTGGACCACGGACTTCCAGGCGGACCTGATGCGGCTGGACCCGCCGGCGCTGGCCTCGCCGGAGAACTGGTGGTCCCTGGTGCTGGAGCAGATGTGGGACGGACTCCTGTGAGGGCCGGGCCGGGGCTCCTCGGCGCCCCGGCCCGGCCGTGACCTCGGGTCAGGCGCCGAAGTACGCGTCGAAGTTCTTCGAGAACTCCCCGTTGCCGAAGCGGTCCCAGTTGATCGACCAGGTCATCAGGCCGCGCAGGGCCGGCCAGGTGCCGTGGGTCGTGTACGCACCGCAGTTCGTCTTCTTCGTCAGGCAGTCCAGGGCCTTGTTCACCTCGGCGGGAGCGGTGTGGCCGTTGCCCGCGTTGGTCGTCGCCGGGAGGCCGATGGCGACCTGGTCCGCGCGCAGCGGCGGGAAGACGCGGGCGGTGTTGCCGGCGACCGGGAAGCCGGTGAGGAGCATGTCGGTCATGGCGATGTGGAAGTCGGCGCCGCCCATGGAGTGGTACTGGTTGTCGAGGCCCATGATCGAGCCCGAGTTGTAGTCCTGGACGTGGAGCAGGGTCAGGTCGTCGCGCAGGGCGTGGATGACCGGGAGGTACGCGCCGGCGCGCGGGTCCTGGCCGCCCCAGGGGCCCGAGCCGTAGTACTGGTAGCCGAGCTGGACGAAGAAGGTCTCGGGGGCCATGGTCAGGACGAAGTCCGGGCCGTACTTGGCCTTGAGGGTCTTCACCGCGGAGATCAGGTTGACGATCACCGGGGTGGTGGGGGCGCGGAAGTCGGTGTCGCCCGTCGCCAGGGAGAGGGAGTGGCCCTCGAAGTCGATGTCGAGGCCGTTGAGCCCGTACTCGTCGATGATCCTGCTGACGGAGGAGACGAAGGTGTCGCGGGCGGCCGTGGTGCCCAGCTGGACCTGGCCGTTCTGGCCGCCGATCGAGATGAGGACCTTCTTGCCGGCCGCCTGCTTGGCCTTGATGGCCGCCTTGAACTCGGCGGCCGATTCCACGTTCGGGCACTCGCTCACCGGGCAGAGCGAGAACCGGATGTCGCCCGAGGTCACGGAGGTCGGTTCGCCGAAGGCCAGGTTGATGACGTCCCACGAGGCGGGCACGTCGGCCATCCGGACGTAGCCGGAGCCGTTGGCGAAGCTGGCGTGCAGGTAGCCGACGAGCGCGTGGGCGGGCAGGCCGGGGTTGCCCGGGTTGCCGCCGCCGCTCGGCGTGGTCACGGACACGGCGGCGCTCTTGGGGGATTCGCCGGCCGCGTTCACCGCGCTGACCTGGAAGGAGTACGTCGTGGAGGCGGTGAGGCCGGTGACCGTCGCCGAAGTGCCGCTCACGGCGGTCGGGTTCGCCCCGTCGCGGTAGACCTTGTACGAGGTGGCGCCGGCCGAGGCCGACCAGGAGAGGCCGGCCGAGGTGGAGGAGGACGCGGACGCCGTCAGGCCGGTGGGCGCGGCGGGTATCTGGGGCTGGCCCGGTCCGGAGCCGCCGGGGTCCGGGCCGACGAGGGTGACGTCGTCGGTGAACTGCGGCGGCTGGCCGTACCAGCCCTGCGTGTAGACGGTGACCGAGGTGGTGGCCGCGCCGGTACGGAAGCTCGTGCTCAGCTGCTTCCAGGCACCCGGGGTCTGCGTCCAGGTCTGCACGTCGGTGGTCCCGGTGCCGGTCGCGCCGAGGTAGACGTAGGCGCCCTGCACCCAGGCGGTCAGCGTGTAGGCGGAGTCGGGCTTGACCGTGACGGTCTGGGAGCAGCGGGCGTTGTCCTGCCCGGCCGGGGTGCCCTTGAGGGCGGAGGTCCCGCCGTGCACGGGGCTGCTGACGACGGCTCCGCTGCCGGCGGAGCAGCTCCAGCCGTCGAGGCCGGCCTCGAAGCCGCCGTTGCGGATGAGGTCGGCGTCGGCGGCCGCGGCCTGCGGGCCGACGGCGAGGAGTCCGGCGGCCGCGAGGGCGGCGGCGGTAAGGAGGGACAGGACCGAGCGTCTGGCGGTTCTTGCGGTGGGGCGCACAACTGCCTCCGGTGCATGGGGGGATGGAGCCGGGCCGCGCGTGGGGGCGCGGCGGGGGAAGGCGCAGCGGCGCCCAAGATGGTCCAGACCAATGCCCTTGTCAAGACTTCCCGCCCCGCTGCCCCACGACGCGCGCGGCCGCCTCGTGCATCGCGATCTCCAGCACCGCCGGATCGGTGAGCGTGCCCCGGCCGTCCGGGACCACCAGCCAGCGCACCCCGCCCGTCGCCCGGCCGGGGTACGGGACCACGATCCAGGTCCCGCGCCCGGCGCCCCGTACGCCCGTCCCGATCCAGCGGGAGGCCGTGCCGGCGGGCACGAAGAAGCCCAGCCGGGTGTCGCCGAAATCGGCGAGCACCGGGCCGGGCCGCTCCAGCAGCGAGTCCAGTACTTCGAGGGTGATCTGCCCCAGCTCCCCCGGCAGGATCAGCACGTCCCACCGCCGGCCGGCGGGCAGCAGGGCGACCCCGAGCGGGTTGCGCTCCCACTCCCACCGGCAGGCGTCCGGATCCGGCGCCACCGAGACCAGCCATTCCACTGCCGTCTTGTCCCCCGGGATCGTCATCGCCCGGCCTCCGCTCTCTGTGTGTGGTGAGCAGTTCTCACCTGGGAGAGCGGGGCCGGGCGCGACTATGACGCGGGTTTCATTACTCCGTGGTAGTGAATCGGGTCACAGCGCGAAGGTCGGGGTGCGCCCCGGGCGTGCGGGAGTGCGGGCGTCTCTTACCCGATCAGCACACCGCCCGGGGGGGCGTCAGCTGTCGAAGCCGAGACCGAAGCGGTCCAGCGTTTTCAGCCACAGGTTGCGGTGCCCGCCGGTGCGGTCCGCCCGGGCCAGCGACCACTTGGTCAGCGTGATGCCGGTCCACGCGAAGGGCTCCGGCGGGAACGGCATCGGCTTGGAGCGGACCATCTCCAGCTCCGTGCGCTCGGTCCGCTCCCCCGCGAGGAGGTCCAGCATCACGTCGGCCCCGAAGCGGGTGGCTCCGACGCCCAGCCCGGTGAACCCGGCGGCGTAGGCCACCTTCCCCGCGTGCGCGGTGCCGAAGAAGGCCGAGAAGCGCGAGCAGGTGTCGATCGCCCCGCCCCAGGCGTGGCTGAACTTCACCCCTTCCAGCTGCGGGAAGCAGGTGAAGAAGTGCTCGGCGAGCTTGAGGTAGGTCTCGGGCCGGTGGTCGTGCTCGGCGTCGAGCTTGCCGCCGTACGGGTAGATCGCGTCGTAGCCGCCCCACAGGATCCGCCGGTCGGGGGTGATCCGGAAGTAGTGGAACTGGTTGGCGCTGTCGCCGAGGCCCTGGCGGTTCTTCCAGCCGACCGAGTCCAGCTGCTCCTCGGTGAGCGGCTCGGTCATCAGAGCGTAGTCGTAGACCGGGACGGTGAGCGGACGCACCCGCTTGACCAGCGACGGGAAGATGTTGGTGCCCAGCGCCACCCGGCGGGCGAAGACCCGCCCGTAGGGGGTCCGCACGGCCATCCCGGCTCCGGAGCCGGCCAGGTCCAGCCCGCGCGTGTTCTCGTAGATCCGCACGCCCAGTTCCAGGCAGGCCCGCTTCAGGCCCCAGGCGAGCCTGGCCGGGTTGAGCATGGCGACGCCGTCGTGGTCCCAGATCCCGCCGAGGAAGGTCGGGGAGTCGACCTGGGCGCGCAGGGCGTCCGCGTCCAGCCATTCGGAGCGGCCGGCGAGGCCGAGGCGCTCGGCCTCGGCGTGGAACTCGCGGAGTTCCTCGACCTGGTGCGGCTCGGTGGCCACGTCGATCTCTCCGCTGCGCTCGAAGTCGCAGTCGATCCCGTAGCGGGCGACGGCGTCCTCGATGGCGTCGAGGTTGCGCGCGCCGAGCTCCTCCAGCTTCGCCAGCTCGTCCGGCCAGCGGGCCATGCCGTTGGCCAGGCCGTGGGTGAGGGAGGCGGCACAGAAGCCGCCGTTGCGGCCCGAGGCGGCCCAGCCCGCCTCGTGGCCCTCGATCAGGACGACGTCCCGGGCGGGATCGCGCTCCTTGGCGAGCAGCGCGGTCCACAGTCCGCTGTAGCCGCCGCCGATGACGAGCAGATCGCAGTGCTCGTCGCCGGTGAGGGCGGGTTCGGCGGCGGGCTTGCCGGGGTCGTCCAGCCAGTACGAGACCGGCTTTGCTTCGGAAAGAGATCGTGCAGCGGTGCGCATGGCGTCTGGGGCCATGTCTTCCAACTCCCTACAGGTGTTACTTGGGCTGTGCTTTCTTACGGCGGTTGCCGACCATCTGGCCGGTCAGCACCACCAGGACGGCGATGACGAACATCGCCGTGCCGATGACGTTGATCTGTACAGGCGTACCGCGCTGGGCCGATCCCCACACGAACATGGGGAAGGTGACGGTGTTGCCCGAGTTGAAGTTGGTGATGATGAAGTCGTCGAACGAGAGCGCGAAGGAGAGCAGCGCGCCCGCCGCGATGCCGGGGGCCGCGATCGGCAGGGTGACGCGCAGGAAGGTCTGCACGGGACCCGCGTAGAGGTCGCGGGCGGCTTCCTCCAGCCGGGGGTCCATGGAGAGCACGCGGGCCTTGACGGCGGCGACGACGAAGCTGAGGCAGAACATGACGTGGGCGATCAGGATCGTCCAGAAGCCCAGCTGGATGCCCATGTTGAGGAAGAGGGCGAGCAGGGACGCGGCCATCACGATCTCGGGCATGGCCATCGGCAGGAAGATCAGCGAGTTCACCGCGCCGCGCCCGCGGAACCGGTAGCGGACCATCGCGAAGGCGATCGCGGTGCCCAGCACGGTCGCGCCGATGGTGGCCCAGAGGGCGATCTGGAGCGAGAGGGAGAGGGAGGCGCACATGTCGGCGACTCCGCACGGGTCCTTCCACGCGTCGAGGGAGAACTCCTGCCAGGCGTAGTTGAACCGCCCGGTGGGGTTGTTGAAGGAGAAGACCGTGACGACGACGTTCGGCAGGATCATGTAGGCGAGCGTGCCGAGCCCCGCGATCACGACGAGATTGCGGCGCAGCCAGGTGGTGGCGCTCTTCATCAGACCAGGTCCTCCGTCCCCGCTCGGCGGATGTAGATGGTGACCATGATCAGCACGATGGCCATGAGGATGAAGGACAGCGCGGCCGCCGTCGGGTAGTCGAGGATGCGCAGGTACTGCGACTGGATGACGTTGCCGATCATCCGGGTGTCCGTCGATCCGAGCAGTTCGGCGTTGACGTAGTCACCGCTCGCCGGGATGAAGGTGAGCAGGGTCCCGGAGACCACGCCCGGCATGGAGAGCGGGAAGGTCACCTTGCGGAAGACCGTGGCGGGGCGGGCGTACAGGTCCCCGGCCGCCTCGTGGAGGCGGGTGTCGATGCGCTCCAGCGAGGTGTAGAGCGGCAGGATCATGAAGGGGAGGAAGTTGTACGTCAGACCGCAGACGACCGCGAGCGGCGTGGCGAGGACGCGGTCGCCCTGCGTCATGCCGAGCCAGCTGGTGACGTCCAGGAAGCCGATCTTGTTGAGGACCGCGACCACGGGGCCGCCGTCGGCCAGGATCGTCTTCCAGGCGAGGGTGCGGATCAGGAAGCTGGTGAAGAACGGGGCGATGACGAGCACCAGCAGCAGGTTGCGCCAGCGCCCGGCCTTGAAGGCGATCAGGTAGGCCAGCGGGTACCCGAGCAGCAGGCACAGCGCGGTCGCGGTGCCCGCGTAGAGCAGGGAGCGCAGGAACTGCGGGTAGTACTCGGTGAAGGCGTCCCAGTAGGTCTGGAAGTGCCAGGTGACCTTGAAGCCCTCTTCGAGGGAGCCGGTCTGCACCGAGGTCGAGGCCTGGTAGATCATCGGCAGCACGAAGAAGACGAACAGCCACAGGATGCCCGGGAGCAGCAGCCAATACGGGATCAGGCGCTTCTTCACGGAGGGCTTGTGGACCGGGGGCCCGTCGGTGGCGACGGCCTCGGGCAGCGCGGCGGGGGCGGTCATGCGCCCTCCTCGACCGTCTCGATGCCCGCGTCGATGTCCTGCGCGGCGTCGAGCCCGAAGGTGTGGTCCGGGTTCCAGTGCAGGATCACGTCGGCGCCGGGGACCAGGCGTGCGTCGCGCTCGATGTTCTGGACGTACACCTCCAGCTCGGGGCAGACCTTGCTGTCGATGACGAACTGGGTGGAGACGCCGATGAAGGAGGAGTCGGCGATCTTGCCGGCGACCTTGTTGCGGCCGGCCGCGATGGTGTCCTCCTCGTCCGCGTGGACCAGGGAGATCTTCTCCGGGCGCACTCCGACCAGCAGCTTTCCGCCGGCGCGGGGCGTGGTCGAACATCGCGCCCCCGGGACGCGCAGCTTCGTACCGGCCGAGGAGACCACGACGTCGGAGGCGCCCGCCTCCAGGACCTCGGCCTCGATGAGGTTGGAGGTGCCGAGGAAGTTCGCCACGAAGGTCGTCTTCGGGTTCTCGTACAGCTCGGCGGGGGCGCCCAGCTGCTCGACGCGGCCGCCGTTCATCACGGCGACCGTGTCGGCCATGGTCATGGCCTCCTCCTGGTCGTGCGTGACGTGCACGAAGGTGATGCCGACCTCGGTCTGGATCCGCTTGAGCTCGAGCTGCATCTGGCGGCGCAGCTTGAGGTCGAGGGCGCCGAGCGGCTCGTCGAGGAGGAGCACCTGCGGGTGGTTGATGAGCGCGCGGGCCACGGCCACGCGCTGCTGCTGGCCGCCCGAGAGCTGGTGCGGCTTGCGCTGGGCGAACTGGCCGAGCTGGACCAGCTCCAGCATGTCGTCGACCTGCTTCTTGACGGACTTGATGCCGCGGCGGCGCAGCCCGAAGGCGATGTTCTCCGAGACGTCCAGGTGCGGGAAGAGCGCGTAGCTCTGGAAGACCGTGTTGACCGGGCGCTTGTACGGCGGCAGGTGCGTCACCTCGCGCTCGCCGAGGCTCACGGTGCCGGTGGAGGGCTCCTCCAGGCCGGCGATCATGCGCAGGGTGGTGGTCTTCCCGCAGCCGGAGGCGCCGAGCAGGGCGAAGAAGGAGCCCTGGGGAATGGTGAGGTCCAGCGGGTGCACGGCGGTGAAGGATCCGTAGTGCTTGCTGATCCCGGCGAGGCGGACGTCGCCGCCCGCGGTCTTGTCAGTCATGGGCCTGGGCCTTCGGTGGTGTGTCGTGGAAGGGGCAGGTGCCGGTACGGGTGCCGTGGGGGCGGCGGGACCCGTCAGGCTCCGATGAGCTTGGCGAACTTCTGCTCGTACGCCGTCTCTTCCTCGCTGGTGAGGGAGCGGAAGGCGTGCGACTTGGCGGCCATCGCCTTGTCGGGGACGATCAGGACGTTGTCCGCGAGCGCCGGGTCGATCTTGGCCAGCTCGTCCTTGACGCCCTCGACGGGGCAGACGTAGCTGATGAACGCGGCCAGCTGGGCGGCCACCGCGGGCTCGTAGTAGTAGTCGATGAGCTTCTCCGCGTTGGCCTTGTGCCGGGCCTTCACGGGGACCAGCAGGTTGTCGCTGGAGGTGATGTAGCCGGCGGCCGGGATCGCGTACTGGATGTCCGGGTTGCCGGCCTGCAGCTGGATGACGTCGCCGGCCCAGGCCAGGCAGGCTGCGAGGTCGCCCTTGTCGAGGTCCGAGGTGTAGTCGTTGCCCGTGAAGCGGCGGATCTGCTTCTTGTCGACGCCCTTCTGGAGCCGGCCGATCGCCTCGTCGAAGTCGGCGTCGGTGAAGTTCGCCGGGTCCTTGCCCTGGTCGAGCAGGGTCATGCCGACGCTGTCGCGCATCTCGGTGAGGAAGCCGACGCGGCCCTTGAGGGAGGGGTCGTCGAGCAGCTGGGTGACGGAGTCGACCTTCTTCCCGTCGGTCGCCTTGGTGTTGTAGGCGATGACGGTGTCGATGCCGGTCCAGGGGTAGCTGTGCGCGCGGCCCGGGTCCCAGTCGGGGTTGCGGAACTGCGGGATCAGGTTGGCGTAGGCGTGCGGGAGGTGCGAGGGGTCCAGCTTCTGCGCCCAGCCCAGGCGGATGATGCGCGAGGCCAGCCAGTCGGTGACGACGATCAGGTCGCGGCCGGTGTCCTGGCCGGCCGCGAGCTGCGGCTTGATCTTGCCGAAGAACTCGACGTTGTCGTTGATGTCCTCGGTGTACTTGACCTTGATGCCGGTCCGTTTGGTGAACTCCTCCAGCGTGGGACGGGTCTTCTCGTCGTCGCTGGTGTCCATGTACTCGGTCCAGTTGGAGAAGTTGATCTCCTTCTCCTGCTCCGAGTGGTCGTCGGACGCGACGGCCGCGTCGCCCTCTCGTTTGGCCGGCGGGATGCCGCAGCCGGAGAGCGTGGACAGGCCGCCGAGGGTGAGCGCCCCGACTCCGGACGCGCGCAGCAGCGAACGGCGGGTGAGGGCGCCACGCCCGCTGGTGAGGCTGCGCCGCATCGCGGCGAGTTGCGCCGGCGAGAGGCGGTCGGGCTCGAACTGCTCCATGGGAGATGCCCTTTCGGGTGGGTGCGGGCCGCTGGTCGGGCGGCGACGTTTCTATCGGTCCCCGAAGATCGTGCGGTGCCAGTCCTTCGCGGCAACCGCGGTGTTGTCGTACATCACGTGCTTGACCTGCGTGTACTCCTCGAAGGAGTAGGTGCTCATGTCCTTTCCGAAGCCGCTCGCCTTGTAGCCCCCGTGGGGCATCTCGCTGATGATCGGAATGTGGTCGTTGACCCAGACGCAGCCCGCCTGGATCTCGCGGGTGGCGCGGTTCGCCCGGTAGACGTCGCGGCTCCAGGCGGAGGCGGCGAGGCCGTAGGGGGTGTCGTTGGCCAGCGCGATGCCCTCGTCGTCGGTGTCGAAGGGCAGCACGACGAGGACCGGCCCGAAGATCTCGGACTGGACCACCTCGCTGTCCTGCGCCGCGCCGGCGATCAGGGTGGGCCGGTAGTAGGCGCCGTCCGCGAGCTCGCCTCCGGGGATCTCGCCGCCGGTGACGACGGTGGCGTACGAGCGGGCGCGCTCGACGAACCCGGCGACCCGGTCGCGCTGGGCGTGCGACACCAGCGGGCCGATGTCGGTGGAGGGGTCGAAGGGGTCGCCGAGGCGGACGGTCTCCATCAGCTCGGCCACCCGGGCGACGAAGGCGTCGTGGAGCGGGCGCTGGACGTAGGCGCGGGTGGCCGCCGTGCAGTCCTGGCCGGTGTTGATGAGGGAGGCGGCGACGGCCCCGTTGGCCGCGGCCTCCAGGTCGGCGTCGTCGAAGACCAGGAAGGGGGCCTTGCCGCCGAGCTCCAGGTGGAGCCGCTTGACGGTGGCGGTGGCGATCTCCGCGACCCGCTTGCCGATGGCGGTGGACCCGGTGAACGAGGTCATGACCACGTCCGGGTGGCCGACCAGGTGCTCCCCCGCGTCCCGACCGGCGCCGGTGACGATGTTGACCACGCCGTCGGGCAGCCCCGCCTCCTTGGCCGCCTGGGCGAACATCAGGGAGGTCAGCGGGGTGAGCTCGGCCGGCTTGAGGACGATGGTGTTGCCCGCGGCGATCGCCGGGAGGATCTTCCAGGCGGCCATCTGCAGCGGGTAGTTCCACGGCGCGATGGAACCCACGACCCCGATCGCCTCGCGGCGTACGTACGAGGTGTGGTCGCCGGAGTACTCGCCCGCGGCCTGCCCCTGGAGGTGGCGCGCCGCGCCCGCGAAGAACGCGGTGTTGTCGATGGTCCCCGGCACGTCGAACTCCGTGGACAGCTTGACCGGCTTCCCGCACTGCAGGGACTCGGCGTACGCGAAGTCCTCCGCCTGCTCGGCCAGTACGGCGGCCAGCCGGTGCAGCGCGTCGGAGCGCTCGCCGGGGGTGGCGCCGGACCAGCCGGGGAAGGCCCGCTTGGCGGCGGCGACGGCCGCGTCGACGTCCGCCGTGGAGGCGAGTTCGTAGGTGAGCACCTCCTCGCCCGTCGCCGGATCGACCACGGTGTGTGACCGACCGGAGGTGCCGGGCCGCAGCTGCCCGTCGATGTACTGCGCGCCCGCGGCGAAGCGGTCCTTGACCTGGACCTTGACCTGGAAGCGGTTGCCCATCACGCTCTCACGCTCTCCGTAGCTACAGTTCGAGCTACAGCTCGAATTGAGTGCCGATCCTGGCAGAGGTGCACCCCTCGGCCAAGTGATTCCGTTGTTGCCTTTTGATTACGCGACGGAATCGGTCGACCATGTGTCGAGGCGCGCCCAAAAACCCGTACGAAGTGTCCGTGGCTCCTGCGAGACTCGCATGCATGGAGAAGATCGAGGAACTGATCGGGCAGGTCAGCCGGGGTGAGCGGGTGAAGTACCTGCCGTTCTGGGGACACCGTCCGCGGCCCGACGGAACGCTCGGCCCGAGCTGCCTCAGCCAGTGGTGGCCGTCCGAGTTCACCGTGGGTGACGTGCGCTACGCCACCGCCGAGCACTGGATGATGGCCGGAAAGGCCCGCCTGTTCGAAGATCCGGAAGCGGAACGGGCGGCACTGGAAGCCAGCAGTCCGGCGGCCGCGAAGAAGGCCGGCCGGCTGGTGCGCGGCTTCGACGACAAGGTGTGGGAGCGGGAGCGGTTCGCGCTGGTCGTGGAGGGCAGCGTGCACAAGTTCGGCTCCGACCCGGCGCTGGAGTCGTACCTGCTCTCCACCGGGAACCGGGTCCTGGTGGAAGCCAGCCCGATGGACCGGATCTGGGGCATCGGGCTCGCCGCAGACGACGAGCGTGCCCTGAACCCGAGGCTCTGGCGGGGGCTGAACCTGCTCGGCTTCGCACTGATGGAGGCACGCGAGCGGCTGCGGGAGGCGCCTCGAGCGGGGCGCTGAACGGCTCCTCGAGCGGGGCGCTAAATCGATCGCGCCCGCCGGGGCCGGGCGGTTAGCGTGATCCTCGTCCAGGTGCGAAGGCGCGACCTCCTTCGACTCATCATCGGGCGGCCGCGGGTTCGAGTCCCGTCACCGGCTTCGGGCCGGTGTAGCTCAGCTGGTAGAGCACCTTGTGGTTTCGCCGACTTCGATCTCTGGACACCTACGTCACGCACCTCCCGGTGCGCCTCGGCAGCGGTTACTTCTTTCAGAAATAACACCGCCGCCCCTTCTTGATCTCGGGAGGCACGCGTGCGGAACGCCCGGTGCGCAGGCAGCGGTTACTTCGGATCGACGGGTCGCGGGTTCGAGTCCCGCCCGGCTCCGGCCGGTAGCTCAGTCGGATAGAGCAGTCGACATACAACCGCCGCCGACCTCGATCTCGGGCGTTCCGCACGTCGGACCTCCCCCTTGCTTCCAGTGAATTCGGGGGGATTCTCATGGCTCGTTTCAACCTGCGGTCTTCCAAGTCCGCGCCGGCGGCCCCGTCCGCCGCGCCCACCTCGCCCGTCCGCTCGACCGGCGCCCGGGCCCGCAACCACCACGGCAGCCGCGGCTTCGTCCGCGATCCGCGCTCCGAGCTGTTCCTGCTCGCCGTCGCCAACTTCGTGACGCAGCGGACCGCTTACGAGGGCGGCGAGGCCCGCGACGACCGGTTCGCCGCGCTCGTGCGCACCCTCGCCGTGGAGGACCCCGAGTGGACCGCCGGCCTGCTCGGCTGGCTGCGCCGCGACGGCAACATGCGTACGGCCTCGCTCGTCGGCGCGGCCGAGTACGTCAAGGCGCGCCTCGACGCCGGAGCCACCGAGGGGCCGTCGAACCGGCAGGTCGTGGACTCCGTACTGCTGCGCGCGGACGAGCCCGGTGAGCTGCTCGCCTACTGGGCCTCCTCGTACGGGCGGGCCGTGCCCAAGCCCGTCAAGCGCGGGATCGCCGACGCGGTGCGCCGGCTCTACGGCGAGTCCTCCCTCCTGAAGTACGACACCGCCTCCAAAGGCTTCCGCTTCGGCGACGTCCTCAACCTCGTGCACGCCTCCCCCGACCCGGCCAAGCCCTGGCAGGGCGAGCTGTTCCGCCACGCCCTCGACCGCCGGCACAGCCCGGAGAGCGCCGAGGTGCCCGCGGGCTGCCGCACCCTGCTCGCGCACCGGGCCCTGATGGAGCTGCCCGTGGACGGACGCCGGGCCGCGGTCACCGCCGCGGGCGGCGCCGAGCGGCTCGCGGAGGCGGGCATGACCTGGGAGGCCCTGGCCGGCTGGCTGCAGGGGCCGATGGACGCGGCCGCGTGGGAGGCGGTCATCCCGTCCATGGGCGCGATGGCGCTGCTGCGCAACCTGCGCAACTTCGATCAGGCGGGGGTGTCGGACGAGGTGGCCGCGCGGGTCGCGGCGAAGATCTCCGATCCCGAAACCGTCGCCCGGTCGCGCCAGTTCCCCTTCCGCTACCTGGCCGCCTACCAGCACGCGCCCTCGCTGCGCTGGGCGTATCCGCTGGAGCGGGCGCTCGCGCACTCGCTGGGCAACGTACCGGCGCTGCCCGGCCGGACGCTGATCCTGGTGGACCGCTCCGGGTCGATGTGGGCCCCGCTGTCGGAGCGCTCGCAGCTGAACCGGGCGGACGCGGCGGCGATCTTCGGGACGGCGCTCGCGCTGCGCGCCGAGCACGCCGACCTCGTGCAGTTCGGCACGTCGAGCAAGGTGATCGCCCACCGCCGGGACGAGTCGGTGCTGAAGGTGCTGGAGCGGTTCGAGGACCTCGGCGGCACCTACACGGCGGAGGCCGTGCGGGCGCACTACGCGGGCCACGACCGGGTGCTCATCGTCACCGACGAGCAGGCCACCTACTCCCACTGCGCCGACCCGACCGCCCTGGTGCCGGACACCGTCCCGGTCTACACGTGGAACCTGGCCGGATACCGGGTGGGCCACGCGCCCTCCGGGGCCGCGAACCGGCACACCTTCGGCGGGCTCACCGACGCGGCCTTCCGCATGGTGTCCCTGATCGAGGACGGCAGGGACGCCGCGTGGCCGTGGGCGGGCGCGCCCTCGAACGCCTGACCGGCGCGAACACCCTCGGGGGGAGAGAGACGGGGCCGGGCCGGGACACCAAGTGTCC
>NZ_JBSGXB010000059.1:0-30449 GCF_053609185.1 Streptomyces sp. NPDC054956
CTCGAAGGCAGGGTGGCCCTGGTCGCCGGGGCGACCCGGGGCGCGGGGCGCGGCATCGCGGTCGAGCTGGGCGCGCGGGGCGCGACGGTGTACGTGAGCGGGCGCAGTACGCGGGGCCGGCGCTCGGAGTACGACCGGCCGGAGACGATCGAGGAGACGGCCGAGCTGGTCTCGGCGGCGGGTGGTCGGGGCATCGCCGTGGTCGCTGACCATCTGGTGCCGGAGCAGGTCCGGGCGCTGGTGGAACGGATCGACACCGAACAGGGCCGCCTGGACGTCCTGGTGAACGACATCTGGGGCGGCGAGCGGCTCTTCGAATGGGAGAGCACCGTCTGGGAGCACGACCTGGACAACGGGCTGCGGCTCCTGCGACTGGCGGTGGAGACCCACGCCGTCACGAGCCACTACGCGCTCCCGCTGCTGCTGCGCGAACCGGGCGGCCTGGTGGTGGAGATGACGGACGGCACGGCGGAGTACAACGCGACCCGCTACCGGAACTCGTTCTTCTACGACATCGCCAAGTCGGCGGTGCTGCGCATGGCGTTCGCCCTGGGCCACGAGGTGGGGCCCCGCGGGGCGACCGCGGTGGCGCTGACCCCCGGCTGGCTGCGCTCGGAGATGATGCTCGACAACTTCGGCGTCACCGAGGCGAATTGGCGCGACGCCCTGGAGAAGGTCCCGCACTTCGGGATCTCGGAGACCCCGTTCTACGTCGGGCGCGCGGTGGCGGCGCTGGCCGCCGACCCGCAGGTGTCCCGCTGGAACGGACAGTCGCTCTCCAGCGGGCAGCTCGCCGGCGTCTACGGGTTCACGGACCTCGACGGCAGCCGGCCCGACGCCTGGCGGTACATGGTCGAGGTCCAGGACCCCGACCGGCCGGCGGACACCACCGGGTACCGGTAGGCGGCACGGCCTACTCCCCCTTCTCCACCAGCCGGGCGATCCCGTCGAGGACGCAGCGCAGGCCGAAGGCCCAGATGGTCTCGGGGTCGTACGCGCCCACCGTGCCGCCGACGCGCCCGGCGAGGGGGTAGCGCTCGGGGTCCATGGCCCGCTCCAGCACGGGCGCGCTGGCCTCCCACCACTCCTGGTCGCTCTGGCGGGCGTTGTGGGCGGCGGTGTCGGCGGCGGCCAGGGCGTTGGCGTGGACGAAGCCGAGGAGGTGGGTCAGGGCCGCGTCCATCTCCACGTCGCCGAGGCCGATGCCGTCGAAGGCCGCGAGCTCGTGCTCGTACTTGCCGATCAGTCCGGGGCCCAACGGGGGTCGGGTGACGGACAGTTCGGCGATCCACGGGTGCCGCAGCAGCAGGGCGCGGTTGTCGTCGGCGACGCGGGTGATCCGCTCGCGCCAGGATTCCGCCGGGCCCGGCGCGCCGCGCTCCATGGCCAGGTACGCCGCGTCGAGCATCAGGTCGAGCAGTTCGGCCTTGCCGGGGACGTACGTGTAGAGGGTCATGGGGGTGACCCCGAGCCGCTGGGCCAGCGCCCGCATGGTCAGCGCGGCCAGCCCCGCGTGGTCGGCGGCGCCCGCCTCGTCGGCGAGCGCGATCGCGGCGTCGACGACGGCGTCCACGGTCAGCCCCTGCTTGGGTCCGCGCCGCCCGCTGGGCGCCCCCTGCCCCGGCTCGCGCCACAGCAGCTCCAGTGTGCGGACGGGGTCGCCCGCCCCGCTCCGGTCCTTCGCCATGCCCGGCTCCTTCCAGCCTTCCGGCACTCCGCACGACAATTCTCTACGCCGTATAGAATACTATGTATAATGAAACTCCGAGCCACGATACAGGAGGAACGACATGCGGATCGCGAGCGCCACCACATGCCTGACCGTCGAGGACACAGCTGCCTCTGCCACCTTCCTGACCAGGCATTTCGGATTCCAGGAAACGATGGCCGCCGACGGCTTCGCCGCCCTCTCCCACCCCGACGGCCCGAACGTGGTCTTCGTACGGCGCGGTCTGGAGGTGCTGCCCGAGGAGCTGCGCGGGCAGAGCGCCGCCGGAGTGCTCCTCGCGTTCACCGTGGCCGACCTGCCCGCCGAGTACGAGCGGCTGTGCGCGGAGGGGGCCACGATCACGATGGAGCCTCGCGTGGAGCCCTGGGGCGAGCGCGTGTTCCTGGTGACGGGCCCGGGCGGAGTGGTCGTCGAGATCGTGGACTGGGTGGACGCGGAGGCCGGGGCGTCCCTCGCCGCGGCCGACCACGGCTGAGGACCGGAACCAGGCACCGAGCACCAGGCACCGAGCACCAGGAATCGAGGACTGAGAACCACCCATGAGCCTTGCCGACAACCATCAGGTCATCCAGGTCCGCGGCGCCCGCGAGAACAACCTCGCGAACGTCTCCCTCGACATACCCAAGCGCCGCCTCACCGTCTTCACCGGCGTCTCCGGATCCGGGAAGTCCTCGCTCGTCTTCGGCACCATCGCCGCCGAATCGCAGCGCATGATCAACGAGACGTACACGGCCTTCGTCCAGTCGTTCATGCCGAGCCTGGGCCGGCCGGACGTGGACGGGCTGCACAACCTCAGCGCGGCCATCGTCGTCGACCAGGAGCGGATGGGCGCGGGCTCCCGCTCCACGGTGGGCACCGCGACCGACGCCTACACGATGCTCCGGATCATCTACTCCCGCCTCGGCACCCCGCACATCGGCACGTCGAGCGCCTTCAGCTTCAACACCCCCGACGGCATGTGCACGCGCTGCGAGGGCGTCGGCCAGGTCTCCGACATCGACGTGGACCAGCTCGTCGACCGCGAACTCTCCGTCAACGAGGGCGCTATCACCGTTCCCGGCTTCGCCGTGGACTCCTGGTACTGGCAGATCATGGCGGGCTCGGGGTTCTACTCCCCCGACACCAAGCTCAAGGACTTCACCGAGAAGGAGTGGGCGGACTTCCTGCACAAGCCCTCGGTGAAGGTGAAGGTCGGCTCCAACAACTTCACCTACGAGGGCCTGATCACCAAGATCAGCCGGACCTACCTCGCCAAGGACCGCGAGTCCATGCAGCCCCACATCCGGACCTTCGTGGACCGTGCCGTGATCTTCGCCGACTGCCCGGACTGCGGCGGCACCCGGCTGAGCGCGGCGGCCCTCGGCTCGCGGATCGACGGGGTGAACATCGCCGAGTGCTCGGCGATGCAGATCAGCGACCTGGCGGAGTTCGTCGCCGGGATCGACGACCCGTCCGTCGCCCCGATGGTGGCGAACCTGCGCGGACTGCTCGGCTCCCTCGTGGAGATCGGACTCGGCTACCTCAGCCTGGACCGCCCCAGCGCCACCCTGTCGGGCGGCGAGGCCCAGCGGGTCAAGATGGTCCGGCACCTCGGGTCCTCGCTCACGGACATCACGTACGTCTTCGACGAACCGACCACCGGGCTGCACCCGCACGACATCCAGCGCATGAACGACCTGCTGCTGCGGCTGCGCGACAAGGGCAACACGGTGCTGGTCGTGGAGCACAAGCCCGAGGTGATCGCGATCGCCGACCACGTCGTGGACCTCGGCCCCGGCGCGGGCACCGCCGGCGGACAGCTCTGCTACAGCGGCGACGTGGCCGGGCTCCGCACCTCCGGCACGCTCACCGGCCGCCACCTCGAACACCGGGCGAAACTCAAGGAGTCGGTGCGCACCCCTCGCGGACACCTGTCCATCAAGGACGCCGACCTGCACAACCTCAAGAACATCAGCGTGGAGGTGCCCCTCGGGGTGCTGACCGTGGTGACGGGCGTCGCGGGCTCCGGAAAGAGCTCGCTGATCCACGGCCACCTGGCCGGCCGCGACGGGGTCGTGGTCGCCGACCAGTCCCCCATCCGCGGTTCACGCCGCTCCAACCCGGCCACGTACACGGGCCTGTTGAACCCGATCCGGACCGCCTTCGCCAAGGCCAACGGGGTCAAGGCAGCCCTCTTCAGCGCCAATTCGGAGGGCGCCTGCCCCCACTGCAACGGGCTCGGGCTGGTCTACACGGACCTGGCGATGATGGCCGGAGTGGCCTCGGTCTGCGAGCGCTGCGAGGGCAAGCGCTTCACGCCCGAGGTCCTCACCTACCTCCTCCACGGCAAGAACATCAGCGAGGTCCTCGACATGCCGGTGGCGGAGGCGTACGAGTTCTTCACCACCGGCCAGGCCAGGGCGATCCTGGGCCGCCTCGCGGACGTGGGCCTCGGCTACATCCGCCTCGGGCAGCCCCTGAACACCCTCTCGGGCGGCGAACGCCAACGCCTGAAGCTCGCCATCAGCATGGCGGAGAAGTCGGCCACCTACATCCTGGACGAGCCGACGACCGGGCTCCACATGGCGGACGTGGACAAGCTGCTCGCGCTGCTGGACCGCCTCGTCGACGACGGCAACTCGGTCGTGGTCATCGAGCACCACCAGGCGGTCATGGCCCACGCCGACTGGCTGATCGACATCGGCCCGGGCGGCGGCCACGCGGGCGGCGAACTCGTCTTCGAGGGCACCCCGACGGCGCTGGTCGCCGACGCGGACACCCTGACGGCACGCCACTTGCGCGAGTACGTGGCCGGGTAACGGGGCGGCCCTGCGTCCGGGCGGGTCCAGATCAGCCAGGCGGTCCGGCAGGCAGGCGGGCCGGTAGGCAGGGAGGGGGAGGGAGGCGACCGGGCAGCCGGCCAACCGGGCGGCGGGCCTGCCCGGCGGCCCGGCAGCCGGCGGGGCCTGATGAGCCAGGCGGGCCGGCCCGACAGCCGACCGACCCGGCGGCCTGGCGCCTGGCGCCGGGCTCCCGGCCGCCAAGCCCCGCCCCGCGCCGCCCCGCCCCGCCCCGCCCCGCCCCGCCCCGCCCGGGTGCCTATCCGATCGGGGCGAAGAACCGCTCGACGTCGGCCCCGTCAACCTCCCGGAGGGTCGCCGGGGACCAGCGCGGATTGCGATCCTTGTCGACGACCTGCGCCCGGATCCCCTCCACCAGATCGGGCGAGGCCAACATGTTGGCGGACACCCGGAGTTCCTGCTCCAGCACGGACTCCAGCCCCTCAAGACCGGCGGCCCGCCGCAGCGCTTCCAAGGTCACCTTCAGCGCGGTAGGCGACTTGGCGAGGATCGTCTCGGCGGCCTCCTTGGCCGCAGGCTCCCCGCACCCGAGCAGCCGCTCGACAACCTCCTCGACACTGTCGGCGGCATAACAGTGGTCAATCCGCTCCCGCCACTCCCCGAGTCGCCCCGGCTCGGGGGTGGCGGCGTACCGCGCCATCACCTCACGCACGGGAGCACCGACAAGCTCGCCGGTCAACACGCCCAGCCGCTCCGAGGGCACGAAGAAGTCGGCCAGCCCACACAACACCGCATCGGCGGCCCCCACGGCGGACCCGGTCAGAGCAAGATGGATCCCGAGCCGCCCGGGCGCACGGGAAAGCAGATAGGTCCCACCCACATCGGGCACGAAACCAATCCCCGTCTCGGGCATGGCAACCCGGGACCGCTCGGTCACCACCCGCACGCTCCCGTGCGCGGACACCCCGACCCCGCCCCCCATGACGATCCCGTCCATGAGGGCGATGTAAGGCTTGGGGTACCGAGCGATGCAGGCATTGAGCCGATACTCATCCCGCCAAAACGCAACAGATTCCCTGGTCCCGGCCTTGGCATCGTCATGGATGGCCCGAATGTCCCCACCGGCACAAAGCCCCCGCTCCCCGGCCCCCCGAATGACCACCTGCTCAACGGCAGAATCCCCCTCCCACCGCCGCAGCGCCTCATGGATCCGCAGCACCATGGGATGGGTCAGCGCATTGAGCGCCCGAGGCCGATCAAGGGTGATCACCCCAGTCAGCCCGTCGCGCCCACACACCACACCGTCATCGTCGCTAGTCACCCACCCAGTGTGCCCCGTCCCCCGCCGAGCCCGAGAACAGGCCAGCCCTCTCGGAATCAGACCTCTCCCCAGGGCGTGGGGTGCGGACGGCGCTGCCACCACCAGCCGACAGCGACCGGTTCGGCGGACGCGCCTTTCAACTCACGGCGGAGGCTCCCCGACGGGTCTGGCTCCGTCGCTGCAACGAACCGCCTGTCCAATCCCTCCAAAGCCTTGTCGAGCAGCTCGGCAACCTCATGCGGCAGTCGGGCACGCCCGACGGCGAGCTGGTCGCGGGCTTCCAGCCGTTCCCGGTAGAGGCCGGCCGGGTACCACCCGAAGGGCGCCCACCCGGACTCCATCTGCACGATGACCCGCTCCCCCACCGATGCCTTGAAGGCCTCGGCCACGGGGTTCGGCGGCCGATGCTCCCGTACGATCTCGTCGAATCGCGTCACGATCGCGTGGGGAAGCTGAGGAAACGCCGCCTCAACGGCAGTCACCTCGAACAACGGCGGCTCGTCGTCGGAGGGTTCGAGCCGGGCTCGGGTGAGCAACCCCTCCGGCGTCGCCGCCCAGTACGCGCTGGGTGGCGCCTCAACGGCGGGGAAGAGAACGGTAGTCGCCGTGCCCTTCGCCAGTCCCGCGGCAACCTCGGCCTCGGAGGGCCGCACGGGCGCATGCCAGTTCGGAACGTCGGGGTCGCCGTCGGGGTCAACGATCTCCACATCACCGACAGCCATGCCGAGACATCCTGCGAGTGCGGCAGCCATGACCTCGGTCCGGATGGCATCAACGGTGAGGAGGTTGTATGTCACTGATACGTCCCGTTCGGTAGGGATCTGCCGGCTGGGGCGGGGCCCCGGGCTAGTGCGTGGTGTGGGTGCCCGGGGTGTGGCCGAAGGCGCGGCGGAAGACGTCGATGAAGGCGCTTGCCGAGGACCAGCCGCAGCGGTGGGCCACCGTCGTGACCGGGGTGTCCGCGGCCAGGAGGCGCAGGGCGTGGTGGAGGCGCAGTTGGGTGCGCCACTGGGGGAAGGTCATGCCCAGTTCGGCGCGGAAGAGGCGGCTCAGGGTCCGCTCCCCCGCGCCCGCGCCTGATGCCGCGGCGAGTTCCGCCAGGCCGCGCGGGTCCGCCGGGTCGGCGTGGAGCAGTCCGCACACCGCGGCCAGCCGGGGATCGGCCGGGGCGGGCAGGTGCAGGGGCTGGAGCGGGGAGGCCCGCAGTTGGTCGAGCAGGACGCCCAGCATGCGGCGCCGCTCCGCGCTGCCGTCCTCCGGGGCCCGGGTGTAGGCCAGGATCAGCTCGCGCAGCAGCGGGCCGACGGCGAGTACGGCGGGGGCGGTGAGGGGGAGCGGGTTGAGGTGGGTCGGCAGGCCCACGCAGTGCAGGTCCACGCGGCCGAACGCCCGGTGCTCGTGCACCGTTCCGGCCGGGATCCACAGGGCGCGCGTGGTCGGCGCGACCCAGGTGCCCGCGTCGGTGGTGACGGACACCACCCCGGATCCGGCGTAGCAGATCTGGTGGTCGTCGTGGCGGTGCGGATCGATGCCGTTGTGGGTGTCGAGCTCGCGGACGCTCGTCGCCGCGCGGGGGGTGTGGCGGATTTTCTGCATCACCCGGCAATTTATCGGAAGCGGGCCGCACCCGGGGAGAGTGATCCTCGGTCGGTGACCTCAACCTCAACGACACCCCTTTCCGCGGCCCTGCCCACACCTCGTGCGCATTCGCCCTCCGGCCCGCCCGGCCCGTCTGGTCGGCTGCGTACCGCCGCGTTCTCCGCCGGGCACTCCTGCGTGGACGTCTACCAGGGCGCCGTCGCCGCGCTCGTGCCCTTCCTCGTCTCCGAGCGCGCGTACGGGTACGCCACGGCCTCCGGGATCGTGCTGGCCGCCTCCCTGCTCTCCTCGGTGGTCCAGCCGCTGTTCGGCGCCCTCACCGACCGGTGGCCGATGCCCTGGCTGATCCCGCTGGCCACCGCGGCCGCCGGCCTCGGCGTGGCGCTGGTCGGACTCGACGCCGGGTACCCGGCCACGCTCGCCGCGGTCGCCCTGTCCGGGCTGGGCGTCGCCGCCTACCACCCGGCGGCCGCCCGGCTGGTCCGTACGATGGGCGGCTCCGGGCACGGCGCGATGAGCTGGTTCGCCCTCGGCGGCAACATCGGCTTCGCCTGCGCGCCGCTCCTCGTCGTCGCCGCGCTGGCCCTGCCCGGGCCGGCGGGCTGGTGGCTCCTCGCCCTTCCGGCCGCGGTGGGCGTTCTCCTCAACTGGCCGCCTTCCGGGAAGACTTCGGCCGAAGCACCCGTGAGATCCCCTGACACCACCCCGCAACCCGTCGACGACTGGCGTGCGTTCCTGCGCCTTTCGCTGGTGGTCGTCGTCCGTTCGGTGGTCTTCATCGGCCTGAGCACCTTCATCGCCCTGTACGTCCGCGAGCGCGGCGGCGGTGAAACCGCCGGAGCGGTGGCCCTGTTCGCGCTCTTCGCGGGAAGTGCGGGCGGCACCCTCCTCGGCGGGCGGCTGGCCGCGCGCTGGGGCCGCGTCACCACCGTGCACCGCTCGTACGCGGCCGCGGTCCCGGCCATCGCCGGGATCCTCTTCCTGCCGCTGCCCCTGGTGTACGTGTGCTCCGCGCTCGCCGCCGCCGCGCTGTACGCGCCGTTCTCCCTCCAGGTCACCCTGGGCCAGGACTACCTCCCGACGCGCATGGGCACCGCGAGCGGGGTCACCCTGGGCCTGACCGTCAGCGTCGGCGGCCTCGCCAGCCCCTTGATCGGAGCCGCGGCCGACGCGGCCTCGCTCCGCACCGCCCTGCTCCCGCTGGCCGTACTCCCCCTGCTGGCCTGGGCCCTGGCCCGCCGCCTCCCGGAGCCGGCCGTGCCGTAGCCGGAAGTACCGGAGCCGGCCGTCCCGGAGGCCGCCCCCGCGCGGGACTGACGGGGAAGCCCCGGCCGGCCGGACCGCAGCCGCCCCCGGTGCCGCCCCTCAGTTCCGCCCGTCCTCCGGACCCGCGCTCCGCGGCCGGGAGCGGTGGGCGCTCCAGGCCGCCAGGGCCTCGGTGCGGGTGCCCTCCGGGTGGCGGGCATGCCAGTCGCGGAGGAAGCGGTTCAGCTCGAACTGGGTGCCGATCTCCTGGGGCCGGGCGGCCCGGGCGCGGGTGGCGTGCCAGTGGGCCACGGCTTCGCCGAGGGTCCGGCCCGCGCCCTGGGCCACGTACTCCCGCATGAAGGCGTCGAAGTGGAAGCCGGGGCCGATCTCCCGCGTGAAGTACGCGCGGAGCACCTGACTGCACCGCTGGCCCGGCGGGATCACCGAGTCCGCCCCGACGGGCGCGGCCAGCTGGCGGCCCGCGCGACGGGCCGCCGGGGCGGCGGGTGCGGGGGCTCCGTCCAGGGCCGCGACGATCCGCGCCGTGACGGCCACCTTGCCGCCGCCGGCGGACAGGCCCATCTGCCGCGCCAGCGCCGACAGTTCGGCCAGCGTCCAGTACCAGCGCGCCAGCTCCGCCCCGGTCAGGGCCGGGCTCAGGGGCGGCCGCGCCTCGCCCTCGGCCCCGGCAGTGGCATCGGGAACGGCGGCAGAGGGGTCATTCGTACTCATGTTCCCATTCTAAGGTTCGCTCGGACCGTCCGAGCCTCCGAGCCTCCGTGCCCCCGTGCGCGCCGGTCCGCCGTCGCACCCCGCGCGGGTCTACCGTCGGGGCGATACGTGACGCCCAGCCTCCCCGGAGAGCGCCGTGCTCCACCACCGACCGGCCCGCACCCGTCTCCGCGCCCGCCTCCGCCCCCGCCTCCGCGTCCTGGCCGTGATCGGGCTGCTGTGCGCGCTGACCGCCCTCGCGCCGGTCCCCGCCGCCCCGCAGTCGGCTCCGCCGCCGGGGCCCGCTTCCGGAGTCCGGGTCACCGCCGTCGCCGCCGACCCCGGGAGCGCCACCCCGCTGTCGGATTACTCCGTCCAGTCGACGGCCCGCGTCTCCGACACGGCGGCCGCCGTGTCCACGCCCGGCTACGCGGCGAAGGACTGGTACCGGGCCGGGCCGCGCGCGACCGTGCTCGCGGCCCTCCTCGCCCACGGCACGTACCGCGACCCCTTCTACTCCACCAACCAACAGGCCGTTCCCCCGGCCGAGTTCACCGTTCCGTGGTGGTTCCGGTCCGAGTTCTCCCTCGTGGACACCGGCGCCCGCACCTACCTGGACTTCAGCGGGGTGATCTCCGCCGCGGACGTCTTCGTCAACGGCCGGCAGATCGCGACCGCCGCCGAGGTGGCGGGCGCGTACACCCACCACGAGCTCGACATCACCTCCCTCGTGCGGGCGGGCGCCAACAGCGTCGCCTTCCGGATCCGGCCCAACAACCCGCTCATGCACCTCACGGCCGGCTGGCTCGACTGGTTGCAGCCGCCGCCCGACGCGAACATGGGCACTCCTTGACGGCGGTGAGGGGCGCGCCGCCTGTGGAGGCGGCAGGGTAAGACGGGGATCAGAAGTGTTCGCCCCACAGGTGCTTGCGAATGTGGTCGGCGTACTCCTTTCGGAGGTAGTACGCAGACACGCCCTTGAGGACACGATGTTATGGCTACGGTGATCCGCGTGAAGGTTGTGGTGCAGGTCAAGCTCATACCGTCGCCCGAGGTGGCCACGGCGCTCGAGGCGACCCTGCGCACGGCCAACGACGCGGCGAACTGGCTTTCCGGTGAGGCGCATCGGCGGGGCGAGGCATCGCGTAAGGCGTTGCAGGGCTTCGCCTACCACGACCTCAAGGTTCGGGGTCTCTCGGCTCAGCCCGCGTTGCACGTGCTGCGCAAGGTCGCCGACGCCTACACCACCCTTCGGGCGAACATCCGGGCTGGGAACCTGGGCAGGCCGAGCAGCAAGCGCCGGACCAAGGCCGAGTCCAAGCCGATCACCTTCCGCCCGGATGCGGCACAGCCGTACGACGATCGCTGTCTTTCCTGGCAGCTTGACGAGCAGACCGTGTCCATCTGGACCACCGCCGGGCGCATCCGAGGTGTGCGGTTCGCGTGTTCCGGACAGGCCCGAAAGCTGCTGGCCAAGTACCGCAAGGGCGAGTCCGACCTCGTCCACCGTGACGGCATGTGGTTCCTGATCGCCACCTGCGAGATCCCCGAGGCCGAGCAGTACGAGCCCGTCGACTTCCTCGGCGTGGACCTCGGCATCGTCAACATCGCCACCACGTCCGACGGGGAGATCCACGCCGGACGTGAGCTGAACCGCTACCGCAGGCGCCAGCTCGCCCTGCGGGCGAAGCTCCAGAAGAAGGGCACCAAGTCAGCCAAGCGCGTACTCAAGCGGCAGCGCCGCAAGGAGCAGCGGAAGGCGACCGAGGCCAACCACATCATCTCCAAGCGCATCGTGACCGAGGCTGAACGCACCGGGCGCGGAATCGGCATGGAATACCTTGCCGGTATCCGCCAACGGGTACGGCTCCGCAAGCCCCAACGGGGCGCGCTGCACTCCTGGGCCTTCGCCCAGCTCGGACGGTTCGTGGCATACAAGGCGCGGCGCGCCGGAGTCCCCCTCCTGTTCATCGACCCCGCCCATACCTCGCGCATGTGCGCGGAGTGCGGGCACACGGACAAGCTGAACCGAGTCTCCCAGGGGCGGTTCGCCTGCCGGTCGTGCGGATTCATTGATCACGCAGACCTCAATTCCTCCCACAACATCCGCGCACGAGCGCTGGAGCTGTGGCGAAGCGGGGCGGAGTCACACGCCCCTGCACCCACCTGAGGTGCTGGACGGAGGAGCCCACCCAACCGCCAGTTGGGCGCTACCTCCAAGCCCGGTCCTTCAGGATCGGGTAGTTGGCCAGCGGATGGACCTCGCTCCACTGGCAACTGGTGGACCGTCACCTCGACCAGAACGGCGCCTACTTCGGCGCGAAGAAGGCGAACGAGCCGCTGCACGTCCAGTATTCCTACGACGACCGTACGGTGGCCGTGGTCAACCGCCGGCACGAGGCCGCCTCCGGGCTGACCGCGCGGGTCACCCTGTTCACGCCCGCCGGAGCGGCCGAGTACGACCGGAGCGTGTCCGGAATCGCCGTCGGCGGGGACGGCGCGAAGACGACCGTACTGACCCTGCCCGCCGCGGTGGAGGGGCTGCCCGCCACCTACCTGGCGCGGCTGGTCCTCAGCGACGGCGCCGGGCGCGAGGTGAGCCGCAACGTGTACTGGCTGTCGACCCGGGCCGACGTCCTCGACTACGCGGCCACCGACTGGTACCACACCCCGACCACCGCCTACGCGGACCTCACGGGCCTGCGTTCCATGCCCGCGGCCCCGGTGTCCGCCACCGCGACGACGAGCACGGCGCCGCAGGACGGCAGGGACGGCACGGACGGCAGCGGCACCTCCACCACCACCGTCACGCTCCGCCACACGGGCACGGGTACGGGCTCGGGCGGCGCGCCCGCCCTGCTCACCGACGTCCATCTCGTCGACGACCAGGGCGCGCCGGTCCTGCCCGTCCGGTGGTCCGACAATCAGGTCAGCCTCTGGCCGGGAGAGTCGGTCACCTTGACCGCGACCTACCGGACGGCGGATCTGCGCGGGTCGGCTCCGCGCCTGAGGATCTCGGGCTGGAACACCCCGCAGGCGACCGTCGACGCCCGCGGGTAGCGCCGGCCCTGTCCGGGCCGCTGCGGACCGGTCAGCCGGACCTGCGGCGCAGGGCCATGCGGATCCCGTACGCGAGGACGAGCAGCACGATGACGACGAGCACGATGATGATGAGGGTCTTGAGGAACCCGCCCTTCTTGCCCTTCTTCTTCTTGCTCTTCTTCTTGTCCTTCTTCTTGTCCCCGGTGGTGACCTGGACCTGGGAGGACGTGGACGCCTGGACCCCGGTCGCCACTCCGGCACCGGCCGGGAGCACGCTCTGCGGGAGCGCCGTCGTGACGGAAGCCTGCCGGACGGCCGGCGCGGCCGCGTTGGCGGTCGCCGCGGGGCCGAGCATCAGCCCGGCGACTACGAAGAGCGGTACGAGCGTCGATGCCACCGCTGCGGAACGCTTCCTCGGACTGCTGTGTCTTGCCACTGTCTCTCCCTGTTCGCCGTTGCCCCGGCCGGGCCCGGTGGAATCCGGACAGGCCGGGGCCTTGGAGCATCGTCGGCGAGTTCCGCCGCCCCGGCAAGGAGATGAGCCGGGGCGGATCGGGGCGATCACCCCGCGTCTGCCGCCAGTCGCGCGCGCCACCAGTCCACGGTCGCCTCGACCTGCTCGTCGACGGGGGTGGCCCGGACGGTGAACGCGGCCTCGTAGGCACTCGAATCGAGGACGAACGGACGGTCGAACTGGTAGCGGACTTCCTTGAGTTCGCGGAGCAGCGGGGAGAAGAGGCCCGCCACTGCCAGTACGGCCGGGGGGAGCCTGCGTACGACGGCCGGCGCCGTTCCCGAGCGGGCGGCGAGGCGGTCCGCCATCTCCCGGAAGGACAGCGGGGGCAGGGTCGGCACGTGCCAGGGCCGTCCCCAGGCCCGCTCCTCGCCCGCGACCTCGACCAGGGCCCGGGCCACGTCGGGCAGATAGGTCCAGCTGTGCGGGGCGTCCGGGTCCCCGAGCGTGGAGACCGCCTTCCCGCGCAGCAGTTGCGGCACGACCCGCCCGGCCAGGTGGCCGCCGTCGGTCACGCCGGGCCCGAAGAAGTCCGAGGCGCGCACCTCGACCGCCCTGATGCGCCCCTGCTCGTGCAGGGCGCGTGCCTGCTCCCAGCCGGCGGCGCGCACGCGGCCCTTGGTGCCGGTCGCCGCGAGCGGCAGCCCTTCCGTCATGGGCCCGTCGACCGGGCCGTAGCCGTAGAGGTTCCCGAGCATGACCAGTACGGCGCCGGTCGCCTCGGCCGCGGCGCAGGCCGCCGAGGTCAGCCGAGGCCACTCGCCCGCCCAGCGGTGGTAGGGCGGCGCCGCGCAGGCGTAGACCGCCTCCGCGCCCTTGACGGCCTCGGTCAGCCGCTCGCCGTCCGCCGCGTCGACGGCGACGTGCTCGATCCCCGGCTCCGGGCTGCGGTCCGACTTCGTGACGACCCTTACGGAACGGCCCTGTTCGGCCAGCAGCCGGGCGGTGGCGGCCCCGGCGGGCCCGAATCCGATGACAACATGAATGCTCACTTCCGCACACTAACCCGGTCAGGCCGGCCTGGGCGTTCCGCCGAGGAACCCGCCCGACTGGTGCTGCCAGAGCTTCGCGTAGGCGCCGGCCGAGGTGAGCAGTTCCTGGTGCGTGCCCTGTTCGACGATCCGTCCGCGGTCGAGGACGACGAGCCGGTCCATGGTGGCGACGGTGCTCAGGCGGTGCGCCACCACGAGCGCCGTCCGCCCCTCCATGAGCCGCCACAGCGCCTCCTGGACGAGGATCTCGCTCTCGGAGTCCAGGGCGCTGGTCGCTTCGTCGAGCAGCAGGATCGGCGCGTCGCGCAGGATCGCCCTGGCGAGGGCGACCCGCTGGCGCTGTCCGCCGGACAGCTTGACGCCGCGCTCGCCCACCATGGTGTCGAAGCCGTCCGCGAGCCCGTCGGCGAACTCCGTGACGTGCGCGGCCTCGGCAGCGCGGCGGATCTCGGCGTCGGTGGCGTCCGGGCGGGCGAAGGCGATGTTGTCCCGCAGCGTGCGGTGGAACATGGCCGGGTCCTGGGGTACGTACGCGATCATGCTGCGCAGGTCCGCCTGGCGCAGCCTGCTGATGTCCTGGCCGCCGATCATGATGCGGCCGGCGTCGATGTCCGTCATGCGCAGCAGCAGCCGGGTGAGCGTGGTCTTGCCTCCGCCGGAGCGGCCGACGAGCCCGATCTTCGCCCCGCTGGGCACGGCCAGTTCCAGGTCCTCGAAGAGCGGCTCCGCGCCCCCGTGCGCGAAGGTCACCCCCTCGAAGCGGACGTCGGCGTCCTTGGACCGCAGCGGCTCCGGGGACGGCGGGTCGAGCACCGTGGGCGGCTCGAGCAGCAGTTCCGTGAACTGCGCGGCCTCCGTCATCGAGCTCTCCAGGCGGCGGTAGATCTGGTTGAACTCGAACATGATCCGCGTGGCGTTGGAGTAGTACGTGAACGCGACGACGACCGCCTCCACGCCCCGCCCGTCCCCGGCGAGCGCGACCGCCAGCAGCAGGCCCAGCGCGTTGGTCAGTACGGACATGGGTGCGACCAGCGTGTCGATGCGCAGGTTCCCGTAGTCCCACGACCTCAGCATGAGCAGCCGCGAGGCCGCGACCCGGGAGCGGTGCTCGGCGGCCTCGCGCTCCTCGGCGGCGAAGGCCCGGACGGTGTCCATGTTCATCAGGCTGTCGGCGACGTGGCCCGACACCCGGGCGAGCGCCTCCTCGCGCTGGTCGACGAGCGCCTGCCGGCGCCGGATGAGGGGCACCACGCACAGGGCCGTCAGGGCGATCATCGCCAACAGCCCGACGACGAGCAGCGGTTCGTAGTGCCACAGCACCACCGATCCGAAGATCAGCGGAACGAAGCTGCCCACGACCGAGAACGTCAGCGTGTCGACGAGCTCCTCGAACCGCGAGGCGAAGCTCAGGACCCGTTTGGTCAGCGATCCGGCGAAGTTGTCGTGGAAGAACGAGGCGTCCTTGGCGAAGAGTTCGTCCATTCCGGTGACGTACATGCGCTCGATGCCCAGCGCGTCGAGGCGGTTCAGGCAGTGCAGTCCGACGCGCCACAACCCCTCGGAGAACAGCAGGACGGCGCCGAAGGCGAGGACGTAGGGCAGTGTGGCGCCGATGCCGGCGGCGCCGTCCGCGAGGTCGCCCGCGATGCGGCCGACGAGCTTCGCCACGACGAGCGGAGCGATGTAGTTGATGCCGATGTTGCCCACCGCGGGGAGCAGCATCGCCGGGATGGCCAGCCTCTTCAGCCGGGCCAACTCCCGTCCGTAATATCGAAGTACGAGGAGAACCGGACCCTTGCCCGGCAAGACTCGACGCGATTCAGGCGATCCCATGCCAACCCTGTGTTCTCCGAGGAGAGGCCCGGCCGCGCGGGCCGTTGCCTCAGCGGCCGTACGGAGCTCCGGTCCGAGCGGATGCCGTCGCTCCGGGAAACCGAAGTGTCCCGCGACGGCGCCCGCTCGGTCCAAGCGTTTTTCTCGGCCAGGAGTCTGCTCGGGTGACGAGGCGGCTCAGGAGACGGTGATGAACCGGGCGGTGCTCGGTACCCCCTGGGCGTCCAGGGCGAAGAGCATGTAGGTGCCCGGCAGGACCACGCCCTTGTCGGCCGGGATGGACACCGTGTACGTGCCGTTGCCCGAGGCTGTGGATACGAGCGGGACCCGCCGCTGGTCGTTGTCCGTGGAGTGGGTCGCGGCCGCGGCCCGCATCAGGACGAAGGAGGCCACCGACCCCTGGGCGTCGACGGTCAGCGAGGCGCCGGCGGCGGCCCGGGGCGGCACGCCGCCGGTGATGACGGGGCGCGGTTTGAGCGAGCCGTCCGCGTTGAGCAGGTACGGCGGTGTGAACACGGCCCCGTCGGCGTGGTTGGTGGCGCAGTCTCCGCACAGGCCGCCGCCCCCGGAGAAGATCCGCCCGTCGGGCAGCAGGTTCGCCACGCTGTGGTAGTTGCGCGGGATGGCCATGGTGGCGAGCGGGGTGAAGTTTCCGGTCGCCGGGTCCCACAGCTCGGGGGTCAGCACGGACGTGGCGTCGCTGAACGGCACGGGGTACGCCTGCCCGCCGAACACGGCGACCTTGCCGTCGGGCAGGACGACGCTGTTGCCGAAGGCGCGGGCGTAGCCCATGTCGCCCGTGCGCGCGGCCTGGACCTGGTCGCCGTCGATGCTCACGGTGTACGCGCGCCGGGTGGCGGGCGTGTTCTGGTATGCGGGCGAGCCGCCCAGGGTGAGCAGTTTGCCGATGTCGTACGCCACGGCGTTGCCGGTCATGGCGTCCTGGCTGTCGGCCCGGTTACCGGCGGAGGTGATGCTCCCGTTCCCGCCGGTGGTGATCCAGTTCATCTGCTTGCTCGGGCCCAGCTGGAGCACCTTGCCGCCCGAAGTCGCGTGCAGCCACATGTGGTTGTCGGCGCGGTAGGCGCCGGCCGGGTCGGCCGTCAGCGCGGGGGCGGCGGGAACTCCGGGGAGGGTGCGCCAGGTGCGGGTGTCCGGGGACCAGACCTCGCCGGCCTTGTCGCCCGTGGCTCCGCTCCAGGATCCGCCGAGCACGAAGGCTTCGCCGGTGGAGAGCAGGGTCATGGCCTGGTAGCCGCGGGCGATGTTCATGCTGGTGGTCGCGGACCAGGCGTCGGTGGCCGGGTCGTAGATGCTCGCCTTCTCCGCGTTGCTGCCGCCGGTGACCAGGACCCGGCCGTCGGCGAGCATCGCTATGCCCGGACAGAACATGTCGTGGCCGGTGTTGTCGATGCGGCGCTGGGTGACCTTGCCCGTCTTCAGGTCCAGGATCGCGGTCTGGGTGTAGCCGTTGCTGCCGCCGAAGCGGTCGACCGCGTACGCCGACCAGGCCAGGAGCTTGTCGCCCGGCAGGACGGCGGTGGCCACCGGCACCAGGGGGAAGCCGGTGATCCGGTCCCAGGAGCCGTGGGCGACGGGGTTGGCCGGGCCGCTCAGGCGTATCTCGGCGGCGGAGGTCCAGGGCCCGCGGTTGCCGGCCTCACTGGTCACGGTCAGACGTATGTAGCGGGCGTTCTCCGTGCGGGTGAAGGTGGCGGTCTTGACGGTGTCGTCGTCGCGCCAGGTGCCCGCGGAGACGGGTGCGCCGAAGGTCGTGCCGTCGGTGCTGGTGGTGACGGTGTACGCACCGGCTCGCCCGTTGGGGCCGTTGTTGCGGGGCTGGTAGACCAGGGCGGAGACGGCCGCCGTGCGGTGCATGTCGACGGTGATGCTGTGCGGCAGCGGGGCGGGGGTGCCCGTCCACTTGCTGTGCCAGATGGTGGCGTCGTCCCCGTCGAGGACGTTGGCCGCGCGGCCGTTCTCCCCGGTGGTCTCCTCGTCGCTCGCCGCGGCCGTCCATCCGGTACGCGGCAGGTCGACGGTGGCGGCCGGGGTTCCGGGGTCGCCGAGCAGGTTGATCTCCGCGGCGGAGGTCCACGGACCGCGGTTGCCGGCCTCGGTGACGGCGGTGAGCCGGACGAAGCGGGCGCCCTGCGGGGCGAATCCGAGGGTCTTGGCAGCGCCGTCGTCCGCGAGGGTGCCGGTGGCGACCGGACTGCCCCAGTTCTGGCCGTCGGCGCTCACGCTGATGCCGTACTCACCGACGCGCCCGTTGGTCCCGTTGGTGCGGGGCTGGTAGACGAGCGCCGAGACCACCGCGGTGCGGTGCATGTCGATGGTGATGCTGTGCGGCAGCGGGGCGGGGGTGCCCGTCCACTTGCTGTGCCAGATGGTGGCCGTGTTGCCGTCGAGGACGTTGGCCGCGCGGCCGTTCTCGCCGACGGTCTCCTCGTCGCTCGCCGTGGCGGTCCATCCGGTCCGGTCGAGGACGGGAGCCGTCGGCTCCATGGCGTTCGCCGGGGCCACGCCGTGGTGCGGCGACACCTTCGCCGTCTGCTGCTCGAAGGGCCCGGGCGCCGGCCGGGGTGTCGGACCGTGGGCGCCCGGCCCCGTGCTCGCCACCCCGAGCCAGGGGGTGAGCCCGACGAGCAGCGAGCCGAGGGCGAAGCCGATGAGCAGCCGGGAGCGGCGTACGGCTCGGGACAGGGCGCGGACGCGTCCGGGCTGCAATCGAACCTCCAGGGGCGAACCGTGAACCGCTACGGGCCCCTAGAAGATAGATCAGCTCGATTCAACTCGACTATGAAATAGGGGAGTTGGCGCGAATCGGTATCGCTGCACACATCCCGGACGCAAGCGGCTCAGTGCTCACACAGGGAGAACTCTCGCTCGTAGAGCTGCTCGTTGTGCTCGTCCACGAAGAACTTCCGCTCCTGCATGAGTTGTTCGCGGTACTCCTTGGCCTGTTCGAGCGTCATCGTCGAGGTGTCGGACCACGGCTGCTGCGGCGGCACGTCGGAGGTCGAGACGATCGTTTCCGACGGGTCGACCAGGAAGAACGCGAGGATCTTGCGATGGCCCGGGCGGGTGGGGTCCACGAGGCGGAACGAGTCGACGCGGTGCTGCAGGACGTTCGGGAACGCCAGGCAGCGGCCCGCCGGGGTCGCCACCGATCCCAGCACCTGGTTCAGCGCGTCCTCGTTCTCCAGTCCGTAGACCTCCCGCATGCCGTCGTCGTCGCTCTGTTCGTACTCCGGGTCGTCGAGTGCCGCCCGGAAACCCAGCCGGCTCTCGGTGATGTTCTCGCTGTCCCAGTAGTAGATGCCGGTCGAGACGATCCGCTCGTTCAGCATCCCCTCGACGTGCCAGGAGCCGCCGGCGTACTCGGGCTCGTCCGGGGTGAGGTGGACGGTGGCGAGCTTGACGATGACCTGGAGACGGCGGCCGCGCAGGTCGACCCGGGCGGCGGCGTCGGGCAGTGCGGGCGGGCTGAAGGCCGGAGCGTCCGGGACGGTCGGGCGGCGCTCGTCCCACCAGGCGTCCATGGCTTCGTCATAGGCATCGCGGGCTTCCAGCCAGGCCGCATGGTCACTGAAGGACGACTCGCGAGGGTACTCCGGCTTCGAGTCGTACCAGCCGTAGGGATCGGCATCGATCCGCACGGGCCGCGGATGGCGCAGATCGGTGAGCACGTTCTCCAGCAGCGGGCGCATGCGCGCGAACACGTCCGGCAGGACGGAGGCCAGTTCGCGATGGGTCTCGGGGTGGAGGTTGTTCACGTACGAGCGGAAGGCGACGTCGCCGTCCTCACTGACGTCGACGTCCGTGGGCAGCCACTGGAACTTCTCCGAGAACTCGTACTTCGAGTAGTGGTTCGTCGGGTTCCGCCAGGCCCGCTCGGGTTCCCCGCTCACCCCTCTCACCAGGCAGAACAGCGAGGGGTGAACCAGATCCAGCACCTGGCCGCCGGATCCGGGATGCCAGTCCCGCTCCGCTTCGGGGACCTCTTCCAGAACCCGGACCGCCTCGCGCAGCCGGGATCCGAGCCGCTGGTCCACCAGGGTGTCCGACTGCCACACCCCGTCGACGGTGGACACCTCGATGCCCGTGCGCCCGTCGCGCAGCGCGGCGTAGTGCACGAGTTCGTCGAGCACGTAGCGCACCTGCGCCTCGGTGAGGCCCTGGTCCACCGCTTCCCGCGTCCACCGGGCGACGATGCCGGCATCGTTCATCTTGTCGGACCACCCGGGCTTGGCCCGGATGCTCGAGCTGCACTGCATCATCTGCAGTTCCCGCAGCGTTCGGGGCACCGCGAACGGTATGGAACGGGAGGCGTGAAAGGGCAGCGGGAAAGCGGGCAGGCCGGTCAATTCTCTTGTTCCTCGCAGTCGGTTTGCGGTGGCCGGCGAAGGATAGCCCGACGGACCGACACCGCGACCAACACACCCCCGGACACACGAAAGGCCGCCCTCCCACGAATGAGAGAACGACCTCCGACCTGCGTTTCCGCATGGTCGGGACGACAGGATTTGAACCTGCGACCCCTTGACCCCCAGTCAAGTGCGCTACCAAGCTGCGCCACGTCCCGTTGTGCTTCCGACTGGGCTTCCCACTTGGGGTTTCGCCCGTCCCGGCGGCACATGCAGAACATTACCCCACGCCGAGGGGTGTGCATGCACCGGTAATCGGCGGGAGGGAGGATGAGGGGGTGAAGGAACGGGATCGGGATGCTGAGGGTCGGGCGCGGAGCGCCCGGCCGAGGGACGGGCTGGGGCGGCCCCTGCCGTACGGGGCGCCGGGGGTGGAGCGGCAGCCCGAAGGGCTGGTGCGGACGCCCGGCGAGACCGTGGCGCAGGCGCAGCGGCTGCTGGACGCGGGGATGCCGTTCCACGCGCACGAGGTCTTCGAGGACGCCTGGAAGTCCGGGCCCGACGCGGAGGCCCCGCTGTGGCGGGGGCTCGCGCAGCTGGCGGTCGGGCTGACGCACAGCGCGCGCGGGAACGCGGTGGGCGGGGCGCGGCTGCTGCGCCGCGGAGCGGAGGTCCTGGCCGGACGGTACGGAGCCGGGGGCGCGGCCGCCCCCGGGAAGGCCACGGAACCCGGCGCCGGGACGACCGCCGGGGCCGCCGTCGGGGGTGGTCCCGGGGGTGGCCCCCCGTACGGGATGGACCTGCCCGGGCTCGTCCTCTGGGCCCGGGAGCTGGCCGGCCGGGTGGAGGCCGGCGCCTCCGTCGACGCGGCGGCCGAGGCCCCCCGCCTGACACCCCGCCCCGGCTCCGCCTGACCGGCACGAGCGCGCGTACGCGACCTGCGGCCGGGCATCTCGGCCGACGCCGGTCCGGATCAGGGTGCCGACCACCACGGGCAGCACGGGCCGACCGCCCGGCCAGGGCTTACGCCGGCTGGAGGAGGTCCCAGCGGTTGCCGTAGAGGTCCTGGAAGACGGCGACCGAGCCGTACGGCTCGTGGCGCGGCTCCTCCAGGAAGCGGACGCCCTCGGCCGTCATCCGGGTGTGGTCCGCGGCGAAGTCGTCCGTGTAGAGGAAGAAGCCGACCCGGCCGCCCGTCTGGTCACCGACCCGGGCGAGCTGGGCCTCGCCCTTGGCCCGGGCCAGGAGCAGTGCGGATTCCTTGGCGCCGCGCGGGCGGACCACGACCCAGCGCGAGCCGTCCGGGCGGGCGGTGTCCTCGACGAGGTCGAAGCCGAGGGCGCGGGTGTAGAAGTCGATGGCCTCGTCGTAGTCGCGGACCACGAGGGCGGTGAGGGCGATGTGTGCGGACATGACGCCTATTGTGCGCCGAGGAGTACGACCTCCAGGGTGCGGGGCCCGTGCACTCCCTCCACCCGGTCCAGCTCGATGTCACTGGTGGCGGAGGGGCCCGAGATCCAGGTCAGGGGGCGGGTCGGGTCCAGCAGCGGCAGCGCCCGCGGGACCGAGTCCACCACCTGGCCGGGGACGCGGACCACGCAGATGTGGTGGTCCGGGACCAGCGTGATCCGGCGCCTGCCCTGGCCCGGTCCGCCGTCCAGGACGATCGTGCCGGTCTCGGCGATCGCCAGGGCGCAGCCGGTCACCACGCTGTCCACCGCGTCCAGTTCGTACGGGGTGGACGCGGCCCGGTCGTCCACGCGCGTCGGGGCCGCCGCCGCGAGCCAGTGCGGGGGCAGGCCGTCCGGTACGAGGACGGACTGCGCGCCCCGCTCGGCGAGGAGCCTCGCCAGCAGCACGGCGATGCCGTCCTCGTCGACCCGGTGCACCTTCGCCCGGTACTCGGCGAGGTTCGCGGCGAGCAGGTCCGCCGTCTCGGCCGGGGTGCGCGCGCCGTGGACCTGGAGGTAGTGCCTGGGGACGGCCGGGGCGGGGTCCCCGCCCTGCGTCGCCCGGCGGATGCGTCCCAGGATGCGGTCCCTGCTGCTCATGTCCGGTCCTCCCGTTCCCGTGCCGCCCACCAGTCGCGGAACGACCGCTCCGGGAGCTCCGGAAGTTCCCGGCTGTCCGTCCAGGCCCGCCCGGGCCCCGGCAGCCGGCGGGGCCGCAGCCGCCGGGCCCTGGCCAGCAGCCGCTCCCCCGCGCGCAGCGCTCCCGGATGGTCCAGCAGCAGCCGGGCGGCCCTCATGGCGGCCCGCTCGGCGGTGTGGCCGTGGGCGGGGCGGATCCGGACGCGGATGCCCTCGCGGGTCACCGGCCCGCCCTGGGCCACGCGTTCGCGGAGGTGGACGAGGACCTCGGGGATGTCGATGGCCACCGGGCAGACCTCGTAGCAGGCCCCGCACAGGGTGGAGGCGTAGGGCAGCGAGGCGTCGATCTCGCTGCCGGTGCCGCGCAGTTGGGGGCTGAGGATGGCGCCGATCGGGCCCGGGTAGACGGAGCCGTAGGCGTGTCCGCCGGCGCGCTCGTACACCGGGCAGACGTTGAGGCAGGCGGAGCAGCGGATGCAGCGCAGGGCCTGGCGGCCCACCTCGTCGGCGAGGGTGTCGGTGCGGCCGTTGTCGAGGAGGACGAGGTGGAAGGCGGACGGCCCGTCGCCGTCCGCTCCCTTCGACGGACCCAGCCCGGTCCACATGGTCGTGTACGGGTTCATCCGCTCGGCCGTCGAGGAGCGCGGCAGCGTCTGGAGGAAGATCTCCAGGTCCCGGAAGGTCGGGACCACCTTCTCGATGCCGACCACCGAGATCAGGGTCTCGGGCAGGGTCAGGCACATCCGCCCGTTGCCCTCGGACTCGAAGACGACCATGGTCCCGGTCTCGGCGACCATGAAGTTGGCGCCGGACACGGCGACTTTGGCGCGCAGGAACTTCTCCCGCAGGTGCAGGCGTGCCGCCTCCGCCAGTTCGCGCGGGTCGTCGCCGAGCCCTTCCGGCGCCGGGCGGCCCCAGCCGCCCATCTCGTGGGCGAAGAGGTCCCGGATCTCCCCGCGGTTGAGGTGGATGGCGGGGACCAGGATGTGGGAGGGCCGGTCGTGGCCGAGCTGGACGATGAGCTCGGCGAGGTCGGTCTCGTACGCGGCGATCCCGGCGGCCTCCAGCGCCTCGTTGAGGCCGATCTCCTGCGTGGCCATGGACTTGACCTTGACGACCTCAGGCTTTTCCGTGTCACGGCCGCCGGCGGCCAGGACCAGCTCGATCACGATCCGGTTGGCCTCCTCGGCGTCGGCCGCCCAGTGGACGGTGCCGCCCGCGGCGGTGACGGAGGCCTCCAACTGCAGGAGGTAGCGGTCGAGATGGCGCAGGGTGTGGTCCTTGACCGCCTTGCCGGCGGCGCGCAGCTCGTCCCAGTCGGCCAGTTCCGCGACGGCGCGGGCCCGCTTGTCGCGGATGGTGTGGGTGGCGCGGCGGAGGTTGGCGCGCAGCGTTTCGTCCGCCACCGCCTCGCCCGCGGCCGCCGGGAAGGCGGGGAAGGGCGGGAGGGCCGGGGAGGCGGGGAAGGCGGGCATGCCGAGATCCGTGCGGGTCATCGCAGGGGTTCCTCCTCGGTCGAGGCCAGGATCTCGGCGAGGTGCAGGGCCCTCAGCGGTGCGCCCCGGCGGCGCAGGACGCCGTCCAGGTGGAGGAGGCAGGAGTTGTCGGCCCCGCAGAGGACCTCCGCGCCCGTGGCCACCGCGCCCGCGATCTTGTCGGCGCCCATCGCCGCCGAGACGTCCGGGTTCTTGACGGCGAAGGTTCCGCCGAAGCCGCAGCACTCCTCGGCGCCGGGCAGTTCGCGCAGCTCCAGACCGCGCACCGCCGCGAGCAGCCGCGCGGGCCGGTCCCCGAGCCCGAGGGCCCGCAGTCCGTGGCAGGAGGGGTGGTAGGTGACGGTGTGCGGGAAGTACGCGCCGACGTCGGTCACCCCGAGGACGTCGACGAGGAACTCGGTGAGCTCGTACACGCGCGGTACGAGGCCTTCGGCGAGCTCGGTGAGCGCGCCGCCCCGGCCCTCCGCCTCGGCGGCGCGCCCGATCCGGGGGTAGTGGGCGCGGATCATGGCGGCGCAGGAACCCGACGGGGTGACGACGTACTCGTACCCGGCGAAGGCCTCGGCGGTCCGGCGCACCAGGGGCTCGGCCTCGCGCCGGTAGCCCGTGTTGTACTGCGGCTGCCCGCAGCAGCTCTGCGCCGCCGGGAAGTCCACGTCCACCCCGAGCCGCTCCAGGAGGCGGACGACGGCGATGCCGGTGCGGGGGTGGAGAGCGTCGTTGACGCAGGTGACGAACAGGGCGACACGCATGACGGGCAGAATAGCCGGGTGAAGAAGTTCTCAGTGATCGGCATAGGCGCGGGCGACCCGGACCACCTGACCCTCCAGGCGGTCAAGGCGATCGGCGCGGCGGACGCATTCCTCATCCTGGAGAAGGGCGAGGAGAAGGCGGATCTGACCGGGCTGCGGCGGGCGATGCTCGATGCGCACGCCCGCCCCGGGCACCGGCTGGTGGAGGGCCGCGATCCCGACCGGGACCGGACCCCCGCCGACTACACCCCCACCGTGGACGGCTGGCGCAGCGCGCGGGCCGAGATCTTCGAGCGGTTCATCGCCGAGGACCTGGCGGAGGGCGAGACCGGCGCGTTCCTCGTCTGGGGCGACCCGTCCCTGTACGACTCCACGCTCGCGATCCTCGACGAGGTGCTGGAGAAGGGCCGGGTGGCCTTCGAGCACGAGGTGGTGCCCGGCATCAGCAGCATCTCCTCGCTGCTGGCGCGGCACCGCACCAACCTCAACCGGGTGGGCCGCCCCGTCCAGATCACCACCGGGCGCCGGCTCGCGGAGGGCTGGCCGGCCGACGTGGACGACGTGGTGGTGATGCTGGACGCCCGGCACGCCTTCACCGCCCACCTCGACCAGGACCTCTCCATCTACTGGGGGGCCTACGTGGGCACGCCCGACGAGATCCTGGTCTCGGGGAAGCTGGCGGACGTCGCCGGCCGGATCGAGGAGCTGCGCACCGAGGCCCGGGCCCGCAAGGGCTGGATCATGGACACGTACCTGCTCCGGCGCGGCTGAGCTCCCGGCGGGAACGGAATCAGGCGGGCTGGCCGAGGTAGCGGGGCAGGACCTCGGCGAGCCGCTCGTACTCCTCGGCCCGGTTGTAGATCTGGCCGCTCACCCGGATGCCGCCGCCGCCCGGCCACGGCCAGATCAGCACGCGGATCCGCTGCTGCGCGGCGAGCCGTTCGCGCAGTACGCGGGCGGCCTCCGGGGTCTCGGCGACCCCTGGCGGCAGTCGCAGCGCGCGCATGGCGAGGCCCTCGGTGTACGGGAGCGGGGTGAGCCCGGGGATCTCGGCGAGCAGGGCGGCGCCATGGGCGGCCAGCGCGCTGTTGTGCGCCCGGACCTTGTCGGCGTCGAGCTCTTCCAGCAGGTCGAGCCCCTCCGGGGCCGCGAGCCAGCCCGTGTAGTCCACGGTGGCGCGGTTCTCGACGGAGCGCGGGAAGCCGTGGTGGTCCTCCCAGGAGGGCACCAGCGGCCGGATGCCGGCGCGGTGGCCGGGGGCTACGGACAGGAGCGCGGTGCCGGACGGGGCGTAGGCCCACTTGTGCAGGTTGCCGAACCAGAAGTCGGCGCCCCCGCCGAGCGGGTCGGGGACCATGCCGGGGGCGTGGGCGCCGTCCACGATGGTGGTGATGCCGCGCGCCGCCAGGTCGGCCAGCAGCCGGGGCGAGGCGATGAGGCGGGCGGTGGGCGAGCTGATGTGGTCGAGGACGGCGACCCGGGTGCGCGGGGTGATCCCGGCCAGCACGGTTTCCCGTACGGCGTCCTCGTCGGGGAGGTGCGGGTCGAGGACGACGGTGGTGAGGGGGGCGCGGCGGGCGGCGGCGGTGACGACGGTGCCGTAGCCGTGGTCGGTGACCAGGATCTCGTCCCCGTCGGCGAGCCGGACGGCGTCGAGCGCGAGGTTGGCGCCCTCGGTGGCGTTGGAGATGAAGGCGAGCCCGGCCGGATCGGCGCCGAGCCGGGCGGCGATCCGGCCGCGGGCCTCGGCGATCCGCTCGGGGGCGCCGATGAAGAAGGAGTCGGGGTCGCGGTGCGCCTGCGCGCGCAGGGCCGCCTGGGTCTCCTGCACGGGGAGCGGTACGGCGCCGAAGGACCCGTGGTTGAGGTGGCTGATCGCGGGGTCGAGCCGGAACAGGTCCCGTCCCGAGGGGAACTCCGCGGGTCGTACGGGACGGGCGGACCCGGCCGGCGGGCCGGCCTCGCCCGAACGCGGCGGGCCGGCGGACTGCGGTGAATCGTTCATGTGGACCTCCGTGGGTGCGGCGCGGCTGTCGTGGCCGATCATGCCCCGCGGACAGCGGCGACGGCACCCCTTCCCCCGGCGAGACGATGATCGAAATGGCTCGAAGTCGACCGCGGGCGGTCGCATACTCGGCACCATGACCTTCCATACATCCCTCGAAGCGCTGAACGTACCCGCCTCCCCCGCCTGTGCCGCCGCCCTCGAAGTCGCCACCGCCTACTGCACCCCGGCCCTGCTGAACCACTCGGTGCGGTCCTACGTGTGGGCCTCCGCGTACGCCGCGGACCGGGGCATCGAGCACGACGCCGAGCTGCTGTACGTGGCCGCGCTCCTCCACGACCTGGGGCTGGTCCCGGAGTTCGACAGCCACACCGTCGCCTTCGACGAGGCCGGCGGGCACGTGGCCTGGGTGTTCGGCGCCGGGGCCGGGTGGCCGGTGGAGCGCCGGCAGCGGCTGTCCGAGGTCATCGTGCGGCACATGTGGGACTCGGTGGACGTGCGCGAGGACCCTGAGGGCCATCTGCTGGAGCGGGCCACCTCCGTGGACATCTCCGGGCGCAACACGCAGGACTTCAGCCCCGAGTTCCGGGCGGAGGTCCTGGCCCGGTACCCCCGCGAGGGCCTCGCGGAGGAGTTCCTGGCCTGCTTCCAGGACCAGGCCGCCCGCAAGCCGCAGAGCTCCCCGGCGGTGTCCGTACGGGGCGGACTCGCCGAACGCATCCTGGCGAACCCGCACCCGCTGGAGAGCTGAACGACCGAACGGTGGAAGGGCGGAAGGGCGGAAGGGCGGAACGCCGGACCGTCTAGGAGTGCTGCCCGCCCCGGGCGAGACGCAGTTCGCGTCGGCGGAAGTTGCGCTCGCCGACGACGCGCCAGATCACCCGGGGCGGGAGCGGCATCTCGCCGATGATCATCTGCCGCTCCTGCGCGTCCGCGTCCTTGAGGATCATCCCGAGGACGGTGAACAGCTTGCTCTTCGGGATCGCCGACCTGGCCGCGTCGCCGATCAGCGCCCACTCCGCGGGCGTGAGCGCCTCCGCGGCGTGCGGCAGCACCTCGCGCTCCTCCTCGTCGAGGTGCGCGTCGAGCGACCGCGACACCTCTTCGAAGGCTCCGGCCAGCTCCTCCGCGACCCCCTCCGCGCCGCCCTGCCAGCGGGCCAGCAGCGCGACGGCCGTGTCGAGGGGCTGGGACAGCCCCTCGTGCTGACCCTCCATCCGGCGCCACAACTCGGCGTGTTCCGGCAGGCGTTCGGTGAGCTTGGGCCACAGGAGCGCGTCCTCACCCGCGTGGTGGTGGTGCAGGGCCTCCAGCAGCAGCTCCAGCCACTCGGCGACCCGCTCGATCTGGTCCCGGCCCCCCGCCGGCGCCCTGCGCACCCGGTCCGCCGCGTCGCGGAACTCCCGCCGGAACATCCGGTGGACCACGACCATGTCGTGCGTGAACGGCCTCGTCCGACTCTCCATCTCCCCTTACCCCCCGGCTCGGTTGATGTGTCCGCCTCCAGCCTGACCGACCGGGCCGGGCTCGGACAGGGCGCACGGCAGCGCGGAGGGGCGGTCCGGGGAGGCGCGGCCGCCCGGGTCCGGGGCCCGGCGGTTCGCGCCTCCCGCGGTGCGCGCCGCGGGCGGCTCGGCGCACGGGTTGGCGGTGCGTGGCGGGAGCGCCCAGTTCGGCGAGCCGGTTCCGCCGGTGTGCAGGCCGACTTCCAGGCCCAGGGCGCGGAACACCCGTACGGCCCGCGGGAGACCGCGCTGGAGCAGCGGCTCCACGCCGGAGAAGACGATCCCGTCGAGCAGCCCCGTACGGCGGGCGCGGTGGTAGCCCATGACCCGGGTCCTCCCAGGGGAAGTCCCGGGTGAGGTTGTAGGTGGGGATCGGGAAGGTGAACACCCGGCCGGTGGCGTCGCCTTCCGTCATCACCTCGGTGTACGCCCGGTTGATCATTTCCATCTCGGCCTGGAGCTCGCCGTAGGTGAAGCCGGTCTCCTCCCCCGCGACCACCGGGATCCGCTCGCGCAGGTCCTCGGGGCAGGTCCAGTCGAAGGTGAGGTGGGTGAAGGGGGTCTGGGCGCCCCAGCGCGCGGGCACGTTCAGGTTGCGCACGAGCTCCTGCACGCACTGCCTGACCTGTTCGTACGTCATCGCGTCGAGGCGGACGCAGGGGGCGAGGCAGGTGTCGAACGAGGAGAAGACCTGGGCGCCCGCCCATTCGTTCTGCCGGGTGCGCAGGGACCAGCCGGCGCAGTAACCGCGGAGCATGTCCAGGTCGTGGATGTGGAGGTCGCGCTCGCGGTGGGCGCGGGCGACTTCGGCGGGGTGGACCCGCTCCAGCCAGTAGTTCACGGTGACCTTGCCCGCGGCGTTGAGGATGAGGCCGCCGAGCGAATAGCCCTGCTTGGCATTGGCGTTCACCCGCCGGTCCCGGCGTTCCCGATACTCGGTCGGGGCAGTCCCGGATTCCCACCGGGTTCCCTGTTGCCTCGGTCGGGGCGGACGTGCGCGCACCTGTGCGCTGACGAGCGGAGCCCCGCCGAACCGGCAGGGCCAACACTGCATATGGATGCGACGGCGATATGTCACCACTAGATATGGGGTGGCGAAGGTCCCGGAGGTCGGGCCTTCCGCCCTCCAGTCACCCTCCAGCCGCATTCCGGAGAATGGACAAAAGCATGTCCCGTGTACAACTGCTGCGATCATCGGGCGCCACGGGCCTTTCACCGGAATTGGGAATTCCCCTGGCCTTCCGGTGGAACTGGCGCATAATCGTCTTCATGCGGCTTGAAAGAACCCTCTTGCCGCGTAGGGTCACGCATGCATGGGGGGCATCGTGCCGATGGGGGAATCAGCCAATTCCGGAACGCTTCCGACGACGTCCGACGAGTTGTCCCGACTGCTCACCGCCGTGCGGCGGGGCAGGGTCCTCACCGTCACCGGAAGGTTCCGGGAACCCCGGAGCGTGCTGGTGCGGGAGATCGGGGAACGGCTCGCGTCCAACTTCTTCGACGGGGTCGCCGTGGTCACCATGGAGCACCGCTTCGGGGTCCGCGATCTGACCGCGGCACTGGGCTGCGTACCCGGCATGCCCTTCCTGCCGTGCGGGACGCCGAACGCGGCGTCGTGGCTGGCCGAACGCGACATGCTGCTCGTCCTCGACGGCTCCGACCACCTCTCCGCCGACGCCCTGACCTGGCTGCGCGATCTGCTCGCCGTGGCGCCCGGGCTGCGCATCCTCGCCGCCGGACGCCACCCGCTGGCCTTCGCCCGGGAACGCGTGCACCGGCTCTGACGGGCCGGGGACCACCGGCCGTGGGCTCGGCCCCGGCCGGCGGTCCCGTCGGCTACCCGTCCCGCCACTCCTGCGCCCGCAGGCCCATCACGACCTCGTCCAGGAACTCCCCGCACACCCAGGCCGCCTGGCGCAGGGTTCCCTCCAGGGCGAACCCGGCCGCGCTCGCGGCGCGGATCATGGGGGCGTTGTCCGCCAGGGTGTCGACCTGGAGGCGGTGCAGCCCGCGCACGGAGAACCCGTAACGGCACAGCAGCCGGACGACCTCACCGCCCAGGCCCCGCCCGCGGCTGCCGGGGCGCAGGGAGATGCCCAGGTGCGCGGAGCGGTTGTGCGCGTCGATGGACCAGAGCAGGGCCTCGCCCGCGAGTTCGCCGGTGGCCCGCTCCACCACGGAGAAGACGGCGACGTCGTCCGAGGGCGCACCCGGCTCGAACGGCGAGTGGCCGCTCGCCGCGCCCACGGGCCGCCAGGGCCGGGTGTCGCCGCGCGAACGCGTCAGGACGTCCTCGTACAGCTCGGCGTGGAGCACGGCCACGTCATCCGCGTGCCGGGCGCGCAGCCCGGCCAATTCTCCCTGGATCATGAGGTCTTACTAGCCTCCGCGGGGCCCGGACCACAACAGGGTTTCCGCGTCCGCACCCGCGAACAGGTCCGCCCCGGACGGCAGTTGCCGTC
>NZ_JBSGXB010000060.1:0-30297 GCF_053609185.1 Streptomyces sp. NPDC054956
GAGCGGGGGTCCGGGGGCTGGCCCGCGGCAACGGCGCCGCACCCGGCCACCCCTCCGTATGCGCACACCCACCTACCCCCGAACGGGAGTTCAGCCATGGCCCCCACCCCCGAGGACGAAGTCCTCCACCGCTTCGAGAGCGGCGTCTCGTGGATCACCCTCAACCGCCCCGAGGCGATGAACGCCGTCACCTGGGACCAGCGCGAGCGCGTCATCGCGCTGCTCGCCGAGGCCTCCGCCGACCCCGCCGTGCGGGCCGTCGTCGTCACCGCCACCGGCAAGGGGTTCTGCGCGGGCGCGGACCTGCGCGGGTCGCCCGCCACCGGCGAGCGGGTCGCCGGCGACGTGGCCCGCATGATCCGGCTCGGCGCGCAGCGCCTGATCACCGCCGTGCTCGACTGCGAGAAGCCCGTCATCGCCGCCGTCAACGGCACCGCGGCCGGCATCGGCGCGCACCTCGCGCTCGCCTGCGACCTGGTCATCGCCGCCGAACCGGCCCGCTTCATCGAGGTGTTCGTCCGCCGCGGCCTGGTCCCGGACGGCGGCGGCGCGTACCTGCTGCCCCGCCTGGTCGGACCGCAGAAGGCGAAGGAGCTGATGTTCTTCGGCGACGCCGTCCCGGCCGCCGAGGCCGAACGCCTGGGCCTGGTCAACAAGGTCGTCCCGGCCGAGGAGCTGGAGCAGACCGCCCGGGCGTGGGCCGAGCGCCTCGCGCAGGGCCCCACCCGCGCCCTCGCCATGACGAAGCAGCTGGTCAACGCCTCCCTGGACGGCGACCGGGCGACCGCACTCGCCGCCGAGGCCACCGCCCAGGAGCTGAACATGACCACCGCCGACGCGAACGAGGGCGTGGCCAGCTTCGTGGAGCGCCGCACGCCCAAGTACCTGGGGCGATAGGGCGACCCCAGCCCTCCGGCCGGACCCCGCGCGCCGCGCCGGACGTCACATGCGGGGGTCCGGCTTCAGGAGGGCGAACAGCGCACCCGCCGGGTCCGCGAGGAAGGCGATCCGGCCGACGTCCGGGACGTCCGCCGCCGGCATCAGGACCGATCCGCCGCCGGCCGTGGTCGCCGCCACGGTGGCGTCGACGTCCGCGACGTTGAAGTACGGCACCCAGCCCTTGGGCCCCTCGCCCTGGGAGGGGGCGACCCCGCCGAAGGAGGCCTCCTGCTGGTCCCCGTCGGCGATGCTCAGCACCCGGTAGGTCATCCCGGGCGCCTCCATGTCGGCGGAGCGCCAGCCGAACAGGCCCGCGTAGAAGGCGATGTCCGCCACCGGGTCCGGTACGTGCAGTTCCGCCCAGACCAGCGTGTTCTCGGCGGAGGCCAGCCCCAGTCCGGCGGTCTTGCCGGGCTGCCAGAGCGCGAACTCCGCGCCCTGCGGGTCGGTGGCCTGTGCCAGCCAGCCCTCCCCCATGACGTCCATGGGCTCCATGCGCACCGCTCCGCCGCCCGCCCTGACCCCGTCCACGGTGGCCTGGATGTCGGGGGTGTGGAAGTGCAGCATCCAGGCGGACTTGGCGCCCTCCTCGGTGAGCGGCCCGAGCGCGGCGACGGTCTTGCCGTCGATCTGGAAGAAGCCGTAGCCGCCGGCCTCGGGGCCGAGGGAGACGTAGTCCCAGCCGAAGACTCCGGTGTAGAAGGAGACGGCGGCGTCGGTGTCGGGGCTCCCGAGGTCGAGCCAGTTGGGCGATCCCTTGCGGAAATCGGTGCCGAGCATGTGGTCCTCCTGTGGTCCGTCACGCGGTCCGCGACGCGGTCCTCCGACACGATGCCGAGCCCGTGCGGGGGCCGTGGGCCACGGGCCGGGACCGGCTCCCGGGTTCACCCGAACGGCGTACGCGGCTGCGCGCCCGGCCCGGGGCCGCACCGGCGTGCGCGGCCGCGCTCGAGGGGCCGCCTCCTCGGCTACGGCGTCCGCTTGTGCAGCACCCGTACGTCCCCGTCGTCCGGGTCTCCGATCAGCACGAACAGCTCCGGCTTCCGCGCGGTCCCCGCCACGTCCCACCGAAGCTCCGCGCGGCCCTTGCAGTCGGGGACCTTCAGGAACACGCCGCCCCGGTGGAAGTCGTCCGCCTCCACGGGCACCCACGTACCGGGCCCCGAACAGCTGCCGACCTGCTCGAACGCGTCGGTCACGGGCACTTTCACCGCCTTCGCCTCGCCCTCGGCCCCGAGTTCGAGCCGGACCCCGTCGCCCTCCCACTCGCCGACGTAGTCGGCCCCCGCCAGGACCGGCGGCCGGTACGCGGGCGCGGTGGCCCCGAACCAGAAGGTGGCGATCACCGCGGCCAGGGCCGGCAGGATCGCCCACCGGCGCACCCTGCCCCTCGGCACCTGCCGCATCCGCGCGAACACCGACACCGCCACGGGCAGCACCCCGTACACGGCGATCCAGCCCCACGTGGCGGCGTACGAGGTGTGGTCCAGGAGGGAGACCGGTACGGCGTACACGGCCGCGATCGCGCCCAGCACCGGCAGGGCCCACCACGGTGCGGAGACCCGGGTGCGCACGCCGGCCGCGTTCGAGAGCTCCATCACCGGCGTGGTGACGAGCGCGCTGTGCACGTACCCCAGCCCGATCATGAGGAACGGCCCGCAGACGAGCATGAGGAACATCCAGAAGAGCACGGCGATGCCGCCGCCGTAGCCCCGGCCGTAGGGCTCTTCCGCGAGGCTGGAAATCTGCCAGTACAGCACCGCGCAGAAGAGCTGCGCTCCCCCCACCGCCTCGGCCCCCGGCGCGATCCCGCTCCAGTGGTCCTGGCGCGGCCGTTCCGTCGTCTGCACGTGGTTCCACACGGCGAGCACCCCCCAGGACGTCTATTGAACACGTTCAACCGAGGCAGACCCTACACCCCCCTTCCAATCTGACGCACCGTCAGCTTCAATCGGTCGTGTGATGGGACACGCAGGGATGGCGGCCACCGTCGTCCGATACCTCAGGTCAGTCGGCTCCCCCACCTCCGCCGCCGCGGAGCCCGGGGCCGAGCCCGTCGACGCACTGCCGCGCCCCGAGCTGCGGGCCGTGGGCGAGGACGAACGCGCGCCCGTCAGCCCCGCCGAATTCCGGGCCGTACTGGGGAACTTCGCCAGTGGGGTCACGATCATCACGGCCCCGCCCGGCGAGGACGACGAGGGCCCGGCCGGCTTCGCCTGCCAGTCCTTCGCCTCGCTCTCCCTCGACCCGCCGCTGGTCACCTTCATGGTGGCCCGTACGTCGACCACCTGGCCCCGCATCGCGCGCGCCGGGGTGTTCTGCGTCAACATCCTCGGCGCCGAACAGGGCGAGCTGTGCCGCGCGTTCGCCGTCAGCGGCGCCGACAAGTTCGCCGGGGTCGACCACTCCCCCGCACCCGCCACCGGGTCACCGCAGCTGGAGGCGGTGCCCGCCTGGATCGACTGCCGGATCCACGCCGTGCACACCGGCGGGGACCACCTCATCGTCGTGGGCAAGGTCGAGGCCATGGGCGCGGCCGGCGAGGGCGACCCCCTCCTCTTCCACAAGGGCCGCTTCGGCCGCTTCGCCGACTGATACCTGCCGCGAGAACCACCGAGGCCGGGCCCGCTCCTCATGAGCGGGCCCGGCCTCGTTGCGCGACGGGTACAGCGGATTCAGAACGTGAGCACCCCGCGCGCCACCCGCCCGTGGTGGGCGTCGTCCGCCGCCTTGGCGAAGTCCTCGATGGGGTAGACCTCCGTCACCAGCTCGTCCAGCAGCAGCTTGCCCTGCCGGTAGAGCTCCGCGTAGAGGGCGATGTCGCGCTGCGGGCGCGAGGACCCGTACCGGCAGCCCATGATCGTCTTGTCCAGGTACATGGAGGAGACCTGGAAGGCCGCCTCCTCCTTGAACCCGGGCACGCCGAGCAGGATCGCCTGGCCGTGCCGGTCCAGGAGGTCGATCGCCTGCCGGATCAGCTTGACGTTGCCCACGCACTCGAAGGCGTGGTCGGCGCCGGTCGGCAGGATGTCGCGGACGGCCGCCGAGGTGTCCGGGACCACCGAGGCGTCCACGAAGTGCGTGGCGCCGAACTGCCGGGCCACCGCCTCCTTCGCCGGGTTGGCGTCCACCGCGACGATGGTGGTGGCGCCCGCGATCCGCGCGCCCTGCAGCACGTTGAGCCCGATGCCGCCGGTGCCGATGACGACGACCGTGTCGCCCCGGTCCACCTTGGCCCGGTTCAGTACGGCGCCGACGCCCGTCAGGACGCCGCAGCCGATCAACGCGGCCGAGGTCAGCGGAATGTCCTTGGGGATCTTCACCGCCTGTACGGCCTTGACGATGGTCCGCTCCGCGAAGGCCGAGTTGGAGGCGAACTGGAAGAGCGGCTGCCCGCCCCGCGAGAACGGCTGCCCCGGCATCCCGATGGCCTTGCGGCACATGGTCGGCCGGCCCCGGTCGCAGTCGGCGCACGCCCCGCAGTTGGCGAGCGTGGACAGCGCCACGTGGTCCCCGGGCGCGACGTGCGTCACCCCGGACCCGACCGCCTCCACCACACCCGCGCCCTCGTGCCCGAGCACGACCGGCGGCGGGAACGGGATCGTCCCGTCGATCACCGAAAGGTCGCTGTGGCACAGGCCGGCCGCCGATATCGCGACCAGCACCTCCCCCGGCCCCGGGTCCCGGATCTCCAGATCGTCGACCACCTGGGCCTGCTTGCCGTCGAAAACGACGCCTCTCACCTGGACTCCTTAGGCAGGCCGAGCACGCGCTCGGCGATGATGTTGCGCTGGATCTCGTCCGAGCCGCCGTAGATCGTGTCGGCGCGGGTGAACAGGAACAGGCGTTGCTCCTCGTCGAGTCCGAGTTCGTACGGGACCTCCTGGGCCCAGTGCGCCGGCCCGGCCGAGGCCGCCGCGCCCCGGACGGCCACCGCCAGCTCCCCGAGCCGCCGGTGCCAGCCACCCCACAGCAGCTTGGCCACGCTCGGCGCGCCCGGGTCCCCGTCCGCGGAGCCCAGCGTGCGCAGTGCGTTCCAGCGCATGGTGCGCAGCTCCGCCCACTGCCGTACGAGGCGGTCGCGCAGCACGGGGTCGCCCGCGCCCGCGGCTCCGTACGAGGCCAGGTACGAGGCGACGACCCGCTCCAGTTCGGCCGCGAAGCCGATCTGCTGGACGAGGGTGGAGACCCCCCGTTCCAGTGCGAGCAGTCCCATGGCCACGGACCAGCCGTTGCCCTCCCCGCCGACGACCTCGGCGGCGACGGCCCCGTCGAAGAACACCTCGTTGAACTCGGAGGTCCCCGACATCTGCCGGATCGGCCGCACGTCGACCCGGCCGGGCTGGTCCATCCGTACGAGGAGGAAGGACAGCCCCCGGTGCCGCTTGGAGCCGGGCTCCGTGCGGGCCAGGACGAAGCACCAGTCGGCGTCCTGGGCGAGGGAGGTCCAGATCTTCTGCCCGGTGACGCGCAGCAGCCCGTCCGCGGCGTCCCGGACGGCCGTCGTACGGATTCCCGCGAGGTCGGAGCCCGCGCCCGGTTCGGAGTACCCCTGGCACCACAGTTCCTCGCCGCGGGCGATGCCAGGGAGGAAGCGGGCCCGCTGTTCCGGGGAGCCGTAGGCGATCAGCGTGGGGGCGAGGAGGTTCTCGCCGATGTGGCCGACCCGGGCGGGGGCGCGGGCGGCCGCGTACTCCTCGGCCCACACCACCTGTCCGGTGAGGGAGAGCCGCCGGTTGCCGTACTCCCCGTCCGCCGTGTCCCAGCCCTGGCCGATCCACCCGCCGCTGCCCAGCTCGCGCTCCCAGGCACGGCGCAGCTCGACGCCCTCGTGCTCGCTGCCGGGGCCGCCGAGGCCGATGGCCGCCTCGTACGGTCCCGCGAGGTGCTCGGCCAGCCACGACCGGGCCTGGCCGCGCAGCTCCTCGTCCTCCTCGCCGAAGCTGAAGTCCATATCCCTGGCTCCCTCGTCCCTCGACTCCCTGCCACCGACCCCCGGCCGCAGCCGGTCCCCACAGAACGTCCGGCCGCGGCCTACGCGTTGGGGCGGTCCTTGGCTGCCGCCGCCTTGGCCATGGCTTCGAGCTGCGCGAGCATCGGCATCGGGTCGGTGCCGACGGTGCCGGGCAGGAAGTCGGCGATCTTCTCGGGGGTCCAGGAGCCCTCCGCGTACCCGGCGCGCAGTTCTCGGGGCTGGGCCCAGACGGCGATCTTGGGGCCGGCGATCGTGTAGACCTGCCCGGTGATCTTCTCTCCGCCGACGGCGACGGCCTTGTCGGAGAGCAGGTAGGTGACGAGCGCGGCCACGTCCTCGGGCTCGCCGATCTCCTTGAGCTCCATGGGCACGTTGGCCGACATCCGGGTGCGCGCGACGGGTGCGACGGCGTTGGAGGTGACCCCGTACTTGGCCAGGCCCAGTGCGGCGGAGCGGACGAGGGAGATGATCCCGCCCTTGGCGGCGCTGTAGTTGGCCTGGGCCACCGAGCCCTGGTGGTTGCCGCTGGTGAAGCCGATCAGCGTGCCCGTGCCCTGCCGGCGCATGACGGCGGAGGCGGCGCGGAAGACGGTGAAGGTGCCCTTGAGGTGGGTGGCGACCACCGGGTCCCACTCCTCCTCGGACATGTTGAACAGCATCCGCTCGCGCAGGATGCCGGCGACGCAGACGACCCCGTCGATGCGTCCGTACTGGGCGAGCGCGGTGTCGACGATGCGCTGGCCGCCCGCCATCGTCGAGATGTCGTCGGCCACGGCGACGGCTTCGCCGCCGGCCGCGACGATCTCCTTCACGACCGCTTCGGCGATCTCGCTGGTCGGTTCCCCGCCCTCGATGCCGACTCCGTAGTCGTTGACGACGACCTTGGCACCCTCGGCGGCCGCGGCGAGTGCCACGGCCCGCCCGATGCCCCGGCCGGCGCCCGTGACGGCGACGACCTTGCCTGCCAAGAAGTTCCCCATGCCCGGCCCCTTCCCGTGGTTTCTGACGGACCGTTAGATTCTATGGGCAGTCAGATGCGCCAGCACAAGCCCCAGTTCACTTCCGGCTACAAGGAGCTGATGAGATCCATGGGCATGCCCGCCGAGTTCCACGACATCGCCAAGCGCGTCAACAACTGGGGCCGCTGGGGCGCCGGCGACGAGATCGGCACCCTGAACCTCGTCACCGACGAAGTCGTACGGGCCGCCGCCGCCGAGATCCGCACCGGACGCCGGATCCCGCTCGCGCTGCCGCTCAAGGAGGACGGGGTGCAGGCCGGCATGATCCCCGGCCGGATCAACCCGCTGCACACGATGGTGCAGATCAACCAGGAGATCTTCGGCCCCGGCACCGTGGCCTGCAGCGACGACGCGGTGACCTTCGGACTCCAGGCCGGGACCCACTGGGACGCGCTCACGCACGTCTCGCACTCGGGGAAGATCTACAACGGCCGCCCGGCCGGCACCATCACCGCGCACGGCCGCGCCGAGTTCAGCGGCATCGACAAGGCCGGGCACATCGTCTCGCGCGGAGTCCTGCTGGACGTGGCCCGCGCGAAGGGCCTGGACCGGCTCCCCGGGGGCCACGCGGTGACCCCGGAGGACCTGGCGGAGGCGGAGGAGTTCGGGGGCGTCACCGTACGCGCGGGCGACATCGTGCTGGTCCGTACCGGACAGGTCCAGGTCTACCTGGCCGGCGACAAGCACGGCTACGGCTTCCCCTCGCCCGGCCTGTCCGTCCGCACCCCGGAGTGGTTCCACGCGCGGGACGTGGCGGCCGTCGCCAACGACACCCTGACCTTCGAGATCTTCCCTCCGGAGATCGAGGACCTGTGGCTGCCGGTGCACGCGCTGGACCTGGTCGAGATGGGCATGCACCAGGGCCAGAACTGGAACCTCGAAAAGTTGTCCACAGCCTGTGCAGAGGAGAACCGCTACGCGTTCCTCCTCTCCGCCATGCCGGAACCCTTCGTCGGCGCGGTCGGCACCCCGGTGGCCCCGGTCGCCATCCTCTGAGCCGCGCCCGCCGCGCGCCCGCCGAGCGCCCGCCGTCCGCCGCCGGCCCCGGCGGCGGGGCGGTGCTCAGCCGCTGCCGACGACGTCGTCGCAGGCGGGGCAGAGCCGGCCCTCGTCCTCCGGGGCGCACCACGGGGAGCCGGGGTCTGCGGACGGCTTCCACGAGGCCGCTTCCATGGCGAAGGTGTCCTTGCCGCAGTAGGTCCGCGGGCCGGCGACCCCGGTCGTTCCCGGGGCGGCGGGCGCCGCGTGCACGCGCAGGACGGACCCTTCGTCGTCACCGGACATCTCGTACACCACGACCATCCCGCTCATACCTCGACCGTAAGCCCTCACGGGAGGGCGAGCACGTCCTCGATCACCGCCCGGAGCTCCTCGTCGTGGAGGAACGCCCGGTAGTCCCCGTACGTCGACAGGCGCCGGTCGAACCCCCTCACCTCGAGCAGCGCGGACCGCGCCGACGGGGTGACCCCGCCGATGCGGGACAGACCCCGCAGCGCGGCGACGAAGGCCCCGTAGCTGTCGTCGCCGTCGGCCATCGGCAGGACGAACTCCTCCAGCACCGACGCACTCGGCTCGGGCTCACCCGTGATCGACCACAGCGCGATCGCGGCCCGGATCCGGTACCGGCCCTCGGACTCCTCCATGGTCCGCCGGACCCGGTCGGCGGACGGATCAGGAACCGTCGGTCCGCGCGGGGCCGGCTCGGCGGACGACGCGGCCGGCCCCATGGCCGCCAGCACCTCGGCGGCCCGGTCCGCGCTCCTCGCGTCGTCCCGCAGCGCCAGGACCTCGGGCAGCGCGGCGACCGCGTCGTCCGGCCCCCACGCTTCCAGGGTGTCGAGGAACTGCGGGGTCAGCGGACCGTGGCCGTCGTTGTGCGCGGCATGGTGCCGCATCACCTCCCGCAGGGCGGGCAGCAGGACGTCCGCGTGCGGCCGCAGGGGCATCAAGACCTCGTGGATCTCCGGGAGTCGGGGATCCCCCAGGACGTAGCCGCGTCCGTACTCCTCCCGATAGGGCTCGTAGAGCCGCTCGACCAGCCCGGGGAGGCCCCGCGGGTCGCCGATGCGGGCCAGCGCCCAGCGCGCGTAGGCGCCGACGGTTCCCTCGGTGTAGTCGAAGGCGTCCTCACCCGGGTCGTCGATCAGCGCGGCGAGCCGGTCCGCGTACGCGGCCGCCCGTGGGCCGAGCACCGCGAGGAGATGGGCCGCCTTGAGCCGCACCGCGTCGTCCGGATCTCCCAGCATCGCGCCCGCCAGGGGCAGCACCACGGGCGCCACGGACGGCCGGAGCACCAGCAGCCGCCACGCGTGGTCCAGCACGGCTCGGCGCAGCTCGGTGTCCGTGCGGTCCGCCGCGTCCGCCGGCCGGGCCACGAACGACAGCGCCGCCTCCGGGTCCTGGCCGAGGAGGCCGACCGCCCGACGGACGACGTCCTCGCGGGAGAAGGCTTCCTCGACGCCCGGCTCGTACCAGGCCGCCTCGAACTCCGGGCGGGTGGCGGCGTCGGAGAGGACCTCCAGCAGCAGTTCGGCCCGTTCGGGCGGCACCCGCGGGTCCAGCCGCGCCCAGGAGCACACCGCCGCGGCCTTCATGACGGGACCGCCGTCGCGCAGCACACCGGCCAGCACCGCCCGTACCCGCTCCACCCCCCGCACCCGCTCCACCGCCCGGGCTCCGCCTCCGGCGGCAGCTCCCGCGCCGCCGGCCGCCTCCGCCGCGGCCGCGGCGCCCAGTTCGAGCAGCACCGCCAAGCGCACCGTCTGGTCCGTCTCGGCCTCCCACCGCTCCAGCAGGGGCGCGGCGGTCGCCGCCGGGATCACCCGGCCGTTCTCCGGAGCCAGACAGAAGTACAGCGTGGAGACGTCCTCCTCCTTCGCCGCCGCCCCCGCCTGCGCGATGCGCCGCAGCGCGCGCGGCAGGCCGCTGATCGGGTGCTGCGGAAGGGCTGCCTCGAACCCGTCCCACGCCACCGCGTCCAGCGACTCCATCGAAATGCCCGTCATTCCCACCCCGTCGCCTCGGCAAGCCGCCGGCCCGTGAGGCTCCCGCGGAGTGGGCCGGGCCGGGGCCCGGCCACCTCCGGTTCAGCGGGTGGCGGCGTACGCGCATGCGCGCCCCGAGCACGGCACGGCAGCCGCCACCCCACGACCCGCACTCGTCAAGGCAGGACCCTTGGCGTCCCCTCGCGACGAATCGCTCAGGACAAGGGTGATCACTAGTTGACGAACCGTCAACACCTCGTTAGAGGTACAAGCGCGGTTCCCGGCTCCGGTTATGGATCGGGTCATGGTTCTGATCGTGGACCGGAGCGTGGACCGGAGCGTGGATCGGGAGCTCCGGTCCGTCCGCCGCCAGGTCCGCCGCCGCCTTCTCCGCGCGGTCGACCTCGCACCAGATCCGCTTGCCCGCGCCCTCGGGCTGCCAGCCCCAGCGGTCCGCCAGCCCGTCCACCAGCTCCAGGCCGCGGCCGCCCGTATCGTCCCCGGCGGCCTGCCGCCGGGCCGGCGCCCGGCCGCTCGCGTCGGCCACCTCGACCCGGACCCCCGGCTCCCCGAACAGCATGCGCAGCACGGCGGGGCAGCCGGTGTGCACGACGGCGTTGGTGACCAGCTCGGAGATCAGCAGGATCAGCGTCTCGGCGAGCGGCTCGTCGTCCCCTATGCCGGACCCCGCCAGCCGCGAGCGGGCCCACCGCCGGGCCCTGCCGACCTCGGCGGGGTCCGGTCCTACCTCCAGCTGAACCTGAAGCACCTGCACCGCTCACACCATCCGAACCGGCGGACACTTCGCCTCGCGACTGACGGGGTCACCCGGTGGCACCTCCGGGCGGCAGCCCACGGTGAGTGACCCCCTTGGAGAGCAGCATGGTTGACATACAGTCACCACAACAAGCGCTTCGGGCATATTCCAGCGTGAAGGAGTAGGCGTGGTGCATACTGTGCGACGCCCGCGCCGCTCAACCGCTCGCATTCCCGGGAGCGTACCGGAGCTGCCCCCCGACTCTGGGCCGCAATGAGTCGGGCGAAGGACACAAACCGATATCAACTCTCTGTAATCGGACATGCGTCCCGCGCCGTCCTTCCCGTGCCCGGTCGTCACAGCGAGCGAGCGGGCAGGTCACCCCGCCGGCGCCTCCGCCGATGCCTCCGTCAGTGCCTCCGCCATCAGCTCCTCCGCCAGCTCCTGCTCCGCCTCGGCCGCCGTCTGCCACTGCCGCGCCCGCACCCACGCCCGCTTCAGGTGCAGGTGCACGTCCGCCTCCCAGGTGAAGCCCATCCCGCCGTGCACCTGGAGGCAGTCCCGCGCGTTGCGCACGGCCGCCTCGTCGGCCAGCAGCTTGGCCCCGGCCACCTCCGCGGAGTCCGCGGTGACCGCCGCCGCGTAGACCGCCGTACGGGCCACCTCGGCCCGCACCAGCATCTGGGCGCACAGGTGCTTGACCGCCTGGAACGCCCCGATCGGCTGCCCGAACTGCTCGCGTTCCCCGGCGTACCGCACCGCCAGCTCCACCGTGCGCAGCGCGCTGCCGAGCTGGAGGGCCGCCGTCAGCAGCGCCCCCGCTTCGCGGACCTCCGGGTCCGGACGGCCGTGGCCCGCCGCCATCAGCATCCGGAAGGGCGCCCTCGCCAGCGGCGTGAGGGGATCCACCGAGGGGACCGGCTCCCCCGTCCACTTCCACTTCCGGGTCAGCCCGAGCACCGCGTCGGCGTCGGCGAGGTGGGCCACGAGCGACCCGTCCAGGTCGCAGGCCGTCACCACGGTCTCCCCCTCCGCGGCCCCCGGCACGGTCCCCGCGGCCAGGTGGGTGGCGACCAGCGGCCCCGGCAGGAGCGCCCGGCCGGCCTCCTCGAAGACGAGGACCGCCTCCGGCAGGCCCAGCCCGACCCCGCCCTCCTTCTCCGGGAGCCGCAGGGCGAAGAAGCCGGCCGCGCCGAGCTCCCGCCACAGCGACCGGTCCACGGAGCGGCCCGTTTCCGCCGCCCGGTCGACCGAGGCCCGCAGCGCCTCGCGCCCGTACCGCCCCTCCAGGAGGTCCCGTACGCCTGCCCGCAGGTCCCGCTGGTCCTGCGTCGGCTGGAAGTCCACGGAACGCTCACCTGCCCTTCGGAAGGCCGAGGATCCGCTCGGCGACGATGTTCTGCTGGATCTGCGAGGTGCCCGCCGCGATGGTGTACGAGAGCGAGGAGAGCCGGTCCAGGGTCCAGTCCTCCTCCAGCGAGAGGGACTCGGCCCCCAGCACCTCGGCGGCCGTGTCGTACAGCTCCTGGCGGGCGTGCGAGTACGCCAGCTTGAAGACGCTGCCGCCGATGCCGGGGACCCCGCCGGAGCGCTCGGACTCGCTGACGTTCCACTGGGTGAGCCGCCACAGGGCGCCGAACTCCCCGTACAGCCGCCCGAGCCTGCGGCGCAGTACGGGATCGTCCCAGCGGCCGTTGGCCTTCGCGGTGCGCGCCAGCTCGCCGAGGGTGCGCCGGCAGGCGACGACCTCGCCGACGAAGGCGGTGCCGCGCTCGAAGGACAGGGTCACCATCGTGACCCGCCAGCCGTCGTTCTCGGCGCCGACCCGGTTGGCGACCGGGACCCGTACCTCGTCGAGGAACATCTCCGCGAACTCGGTGGACCCGGCGAGCGTGCGCAGCGGCCGTACGGTCACCCCCGGCGCGTCCATGGGCATGGCCAGCCAGGTGATCCCCCGGTGCTTCGGCGTGGTCGCGGTGACCGGGTCCGTGCGCACCAGCAGTTCGCACCAGTCGGCGACCTCCGCGTGCGAGGTCCAGATCTTCGATCCGGTGATCACGTACTCGTCGCCGTCGCGGACGGCGCGGGTGCGCAGCGAGGCCAGGTCGGAGCCGGCGTCCGGCTCGCTGAAGCCCTGGCACCACACCTCGTCGCCGCGCAGTACGGGCGGCAGCCAGCGCGCCCGCTGCTCGGCGGTGCCCTCGGCGGCGATGGTCGGTCCGGCGTGCAGCAGCCCGACGAAGTTCGCGCCGACGTACGGGGCTCCCGCGCGCTCGGTCTCCTCCAGGTAGATCAGGTGCTGCGTGGGGGTGGCCCCGCGGCCGCCCGCGTCCACCGGCCAGTGCAGGCCCGCGTAGCCGGCGTCGTACAGCCGGCGCTGCCAGCCGGCGTCGTAGGCGCGGCGGCCGGGCCAGTCGTCGGGCGAGGGCTTGGGGGGCAGCTGGGGGAGCGTCTCGGCGAGCCAGGCGCGCAGCTCCGCCCGGAACTCCTGCTCCTCCTCGGTGTAGGTGAGGTCCACTCCCGTTACCGTCCCGTCCGCCGGTCCTTGTCGAAATCGAGGCCGAGCATGCGGATGGCGTTGCCGCGCATCAGCTTGTAGACGGTCTCCTCGTCGAGTCCCTTGACGTGGTCGAGGGCGACCTCCTTGGTGTGCGGGAAGGTCGAGTCGACGTGCGGGTAGTCGGTCTCGAAGGTGGCGTTGTCGCGTCCGACGACGTCGAGCGAGGCGATGCCGTGCTTGTCGCGGAAGAAGCAGCAGAACATCTGCCGGTAGTAGTACGTGGACGGCGGCTCGGGGATCAGGTCGCGGACGCCGCCCCAGGCACGGTGCTCCTCCCAGACGTCGTCGGCGCGCTCCAGGGCGTACGGGATCCAGCCCATCTGGCCTTCGCTGTAGGCCAGTTTCAGCGTCGGGAACTTCACCAGGACGCCGCTGAAGAGGAAGTCCATCATCGAGGCCATGGCGTTGTTGAAGCTGAGCGAGGCCTGCACGGCGGGCGGCGCGTCGGGAGAGGCGGCGGGCATCTGGGAGCTGGACCCGATGTGCATGTTGACGACGGTGCCGGTCTCCTGGCAGACGGCGAAGAAGGGGTCCCAGTAGCCGGAGTGGATGGACGGCAGTCCGAGGTAGGTGGGGATCTCCGAGAAGGTCACCGCCCGCACCCCGCGGGCGGCGTTGCGGCGGATCTCGGCGACGGCGAGGTCGATGTCCCAGAGCGGGATGATGCACAGCGGGATGAGCCGGCCGCCGCTGTCGCCGCACCACTCCTCGACCATCCAGTCGTTGTAGGCGCGCACGCAGGCCAGGGCGACCTCCTTGTCGTGCGCCTCGGCGAAGGTCTGGCCGCAGAAGCGCGGGAAGGTCGGGAAGCACAGGGAGGCCTCGACGTGGTTGAGGTCCATGTCGAGCAGGCGCGCCTTGGGGTCCCAGCAGCCGCGCCGCATCTCCTCGCGGGTGATGCCCTCCAGGGTCATCTCGTCCCGGTCGAAGCCGACGGCGGCGATGTTGCGCTTGTACGGGAACTTGAGGTCCTCGTAGATCCACCAGTCGGTGGGCGGGCCGTCGGGGTCCATGGTGATCACGTACTTGCCGCCGGTGTAGGCGAGTTCGCCGATGCCGGCGGTGAGGGCCTTGGGTCCGCGGTCGCGGTACTTGGCCGGCAGCCAGACGTCGAAGAGGTGGGCGGGCTCGATGACGTGGTCGTCGACGCTGATGATCCGAGGCAGTTCCATGGTGTCCCCTCGCCGCATGCCGAATGATTCCGGTGAATCTGATGGAGCGTCAGAAATCTGGAACCAAGCTAGCCTCGCCACCCCTGGACCGACAAGCGTCCGAGCTCTACGCTCTGCGCTTGATCTGACTAACCGTCAGGTATCGTCGGCCAGGGGAGGTCGGTCCGGGATGACGGACAACACCGCAGTCGAGCTCAGCCGGTCCCGGACGCTGTGGGACCTGATCGCCCGCCGGGCCGCCATGACCCCGCACGCCCCCGTCCTCATCGAGGCGGCCGACGACCCGGCCGACGACCGCCGGCTGACCTTCGGGGAGCTGCGGGACCGCTCCGAAGAGGTCGCGGCCGGCCTGTACGACATGGGCGTGCGCCCCGGCACGGTGGTCGCCTGGCAGCTCCCCACCCGCATCGAGACCGTCCTGCTCTCGATCGCCCTCGCCCGCATCGGCGCCGTCCAGACCCCCGTCATCCCCTTCTACCGGGACCGCGAGGTCGGCTTCGCCCTGCGCGAGTCCAAGGCGGAGTTCTTCGCCGTCCCCGGCACCTGGCGCGGCTTCGACCACACGGCGATGGCGGAGCGCCTGGGCGCCCGGGGCGTCTTCGAGGCCTACGAGTCCCTGCCGGCCGGGGACCCGGCGGTACTCCCCCCTCCCCCCGGGGAAGGCGTCTCGGTCCGCTGGATCTACTGGACCTCGGGCACCACCTCGGACCCCAAGGGCGTCCTGCACACGGACCGCTCCCTCATCGCGGGCGGCTCCTGCCTGGCCCACGCCCTGCACCTGACGCCGTCCGACGTCGGCTCGATGGCCTTCCCCTTCGCCCACATCGCCGGACCCGACTACACGGTGATGCTGCTCCTGTACGGGTTCCCCGCGGTCCTCTTCGAGAAGTTCGCGATGCCCGACGCCCTGGACGGCTACCGCCGCCACGGGGTCACGGTGGCCGGCGGCTCCACGGCCTTCTACTCCATGTTCCTCACGGAACAGCGCAAGGACCCGTCCTCGCCGCTCATCCCCTCACTGCGCCTCCTGGCGGGCGGCGGCGCCCCGAAGCCCCCGGAGATCTACCACGCGGTCGTCCGCGAACTGGGGTGCCAGCTCACCCACGGCTACGGCATGACCGAGGTCCCGATGATCACGATGGGCGCCCCGGACGACACCGCGGAGAACCTGGCGACGACCGAGGGCCGCCCCCCGGCGGGCATGTCCATCCGCATCACGACCCCGGAAGGCACGCCCCTCCCCCCGAACACGGACGGGGAGGTCCGGCTGCGCGGGGAGGCCGTCTGCCAGGGCTACCTCAACCGGGACGAGAACACGGGGGTCTTCGACGCCGACGGCTACCTGATCACGGGCGACCTCGGCCACCTCACCCCGGACGGCTACCTCGTCCTGACGGGCCGCAGCAAGGACGTCATCATCCGCAAGGGCGAGAACATCTCGGCGAAGGAGATCGAGGACCTGCTCCACCGGCTCCCGGCGATAGCCGACGTGGCGGTCATCGGCCTCCCCGACCCGGAACGCGGCGAACGCGTCTGCGCGGTCGTCGAACAGCCCTCGGGCGCGCCCCCGCTCACCCTCCCCGACCTGACGTCGTACCTCCGCGCGGAGGGCCTCTCCCCCCACAAGCTCCCGGAACAACTGGAACTGGTGGACGCCCTCCCCCGCAACGACGCCCTGCGCAAGGTCCTCAAGTACAAGCTGCGCGAACGCTTCGCGTGAACCGACGGCGGCCGGGACCTCCGGGCGCCTTGCCCGGGGCCCCTACCGCCCCCTCGGGGCCTACGCGTCCGGGGCCGCCACGCCGCAGTAGCCCGCGAAGGCCGCCAGGATCTCGTCCTCCGAGATGCGGCCGTCGCCGTCCGCGTCCAGGGCCGCCGCCACCGGCGCGGCCAGTTCCTCCGGGGTGCCGAGGACCCGCAGGACGCGGGCCGTGGCCGCCGGGGTCGGGCCGGCACCGTCGTCGTCCGCGACCGCGATCACCGCCCGCAGGAACGGGCGGGCGATCTCCGCGAACCGCTGCGGGTTGTCGCGCAGCCGCTTGGCCGCGCCCGTGATGAACTCCTCGCGGGACACCCGCTGGTCCCCGTCCACGTCGGCGATCCCGGCCATGCCCTGCCAGAAGGCCTCCGCGCCCGCGAAGACGGCCTGACCCCTGTCGGAGCGGGCCGCAACGGCGAATTCGGCCAGTACCGCCTTGGCGGCCGCGCTGAAGTCCTCCCGGTCGATATAGCCGTTCCCGTCCTGGTCGAAGGTGGCGAATCGGGCGGCGATCTTGCGCTCGTATTCTGCGCTGTCCATATTCGGCGTTCCGCCTTCACGTGTGCGGTGGGGTTCAGTTCAAGACAAGGCAGGAGCGTAAGGCCTATGTGGCCTGCGCGTTAAGCGAAGCGGGCAAGGAGGTGGCCGCATCGAACCAGCGCACGAGGAGCGCGGCGGGGCGCGTACGCCTGTGCCCATCCGTCATGGCGCGCCCCACGGTTCACAGTGCGCTACGCCCCTATCACGGAGGGCGCACTTCCAGGGCGAGGTTCTGGCAAAACGGGCGCACATCGCTGAGTGCCCACTACATTCGAGTCGTCGACACACGGCTGCGAATCCGGGAATCCCGGTGGGGGCACGATGGCGAAGGACGTACCACCGCGCTGGGACCGACGCATGCAGCAACGCCTGGCACGGGGTGAGGCCGCCGCCCTCGGCGAGCTCTACGACCGCTTCGCCTCGCTCGTGCACAGCCTCGCCCACCGGGTCCTGGGCGACGAGAAGGCCGCCGACCGGATCACCCGCGAGGTCTTCGGCTACATCTGGGAGAACCCGGACGCCTACGACCCCAAGCAGGGCTCCATGCGTTCCTGGGTCGCCCGCATCACCCAGGGCCAGGCCGTCGCCCGGCTGCGCCAGGCCGAACTGGGCCGCGGCTCCCGCGAGGAGCTGGAACAGAAGGTGCGCAGCGCCAACGCGGCCGCCCGCGCCGACTTCATCGTCACCTCGATGCCGGCACCGCTGCGGGCCGCGCTCGAACTCGCCTACTTCAAACGGCGCGACTACCGCCAGGCCGCCGCCGACCTGCAGATCAGCGAGGACGAGGCCAGGCGCAGGCTGCGCCTGGGCCTGCAACTGCTGTCGACGGCCAACGCCGTCCCCCGGGACGACACCGTCCCGCCCGGATACGGCACTTCCGGATATGGAACCCACCGATGACCACCCCCTTCGACGGCGCCGCCGAAGACGGCGAAGAGTACGAACGGCCCCGGAAGCCCGGCCAGGCACGCATACCGGGCCCGCGCGGGGCCGCCGACGACCTCGACTACACGCAGTACCCGCAGGCCGCCACGTACCCGGAGTACACCGACTTCACCGGGTTCCCGGAGTACGCGAAGCACCTCGAGGACGCGCAGGCCCCCGGCCCCGCGGAGGAGCCGGCTCCGCCCCCGGCGCCGCCCGCGCCCCCGCCCAGCCACGCCGTCCTGAAGTCCCTGCTCGGCGCGTGGGCCCTGGCGGCCTGCTCCTCCGACGAGACGCAGGCCGTCGAGGACCACCTCACCGAGTGCGCGCCCTGCGCCGAGGAGGCGCTGCGGCTGCGCGACGCCGTGGGGCTGCTGCACCCGGAGGAGAGCCTCGACCTCAAGCCGCTGCTGCGCTCGCGCGTGCTGGAGGACTGCCTGGGCAAGCGCCCGGCGCGGATCCCCGTACCGGTGTGGGCGACCCCGTACGACACCGAGACGGCGCGGCTCGACGCGCTGCTACGGGACTTCGGCGACTCCGAGTGGCACACCCCGGTCCGCCTCAAGTGGTTCGAGGACGAGCGGCACCAGTCGCGCCGGACCACGGTGGCCGGGGTCATCGGGCACCTGTTGTCGGTGGACGGACTGATCGCCGCCGCGCTGGGCCTCGACGACCCGCTCGGCCCCGACGTGCGCTCGCCCACCCCGGCAGGCCGTACGGAGCAGTTCTGGGAGGACTCCCCGTACCCGACGACGCGGCGGGTCCGCGAGCCGTGGCGGGAGCAGGGCCACACCCTGGTGCGCACGGTGTCCTTCGCGGGCCGCGGGGTGGCCGAACTGTCCGTGGACTACGGGCCCTTCGCCCTGCCCCTGGGAGACGCCTTCCTGGAGCGGGCCTTCGAGTGCTGGGTCCATGCCCTGGACATCGCGGAGGCGGTGGACTATCCGTACGAGCCGCCCTCCGCTCCCCACCTGCACCGCATGATCGACCTGGCGGCCCGGCTGCTGCCCGCGGCGCTGGCCGGACGCCGGCGGGCGGGTCTGGCGGCGCCCGCGCGCGGGCTGGTCGCGGCGGGAGCGCCCGGCCGGACCCTGCACCTGGAGATCGAGGGCGCGGGCGGAGGCGGCTGGGACATCGCGCTGGACTCCCCGGCGGCCAAACCGTCGCCGGAGCACACGGTGGCCCGGATCGCCCTGGACGGCTCCGAGTTCTGCCAGCTGGCCGCCGGGCACATCTTCCCGGAGGACGCGGCGGTCGGCCAGAACGGCGACCGCGAGGCCATCCGCGACGTCCTGTTCGCGGCCGCCTCGCTCAGCCGCCTGTAGCCGCCCCCGGCCCCGCCAGGGGGCACCTCCCAGCGGTAGCTGGGGGAGCTTGAGGCGCGGGGTCCGGGGCAGAGCCCCAGGAAACCCGGCTCCGCCGGACAGGGGGCTCTGCCCGGACCGCGTCCCGGCTGAACCGATCGCTACGTGAAGACGACCGTCCGGGTCCCGTTCAGCAGGACCCGGTGCTCGCTGTGCCATTTCACGGCCCGCGCCAGCGCCTGGCACTCGACGTCGCGGCCGATCGCCACGAGCTGGTCGGGGGTGACCTCGTGGCCCACCCGCTCGACCTCCTGCTCGATGATCGGGCCCTCGTCGAGGTCGGCCGTCACGTAGTGGGCGGTCGCGCCGATCAGCTTCACACCGCGCGCGTGCGCCTGGTGGTACGGCTTCGCGCCCTTGAAGCTCGGCAGGAAGGAGTGGTGGATGTTGATGATCCGCCCGCTCAGCTCCTTGCACAGCGTGTCCGAGAGCACCTGCATGTAGCGGGCGAGGACGACCAGGTCGACGTTCTCCTCGCGGACCAGCTCCAGCAGCCGCGCCTCGGCCGCCGCCTTCGTGTCCTTGGTGACCGGGATGTGCACGAACGGGATCCCGTACGAGCCGACCAGTTCCTCGAAGTCGGTGTGGTTCGACACCACGGCCGCGATCTCGACGGGGAGCGCGCCGATCCGGTGGCGGAACAGCAGGTCGTTGAGGCAGTGCCCGAACTTCGACACCATCAGCACGATCCGCATGCGCTCGTCGGAGCGGTGGATCTGCCAGTCCATCCGGAAGGTGTCGCCGATCGCGGCGAAGCTGGCCCGGAGCTTCTCCACGGTCACCGGGTCGTCGGCGGCGAAGTGGACCCTCATGAAGAAGAGGCCGGTGTCGCGGTCGCCGAACTGCTGGCTGTCCTCGATGTTGCACCCGGTCATGAAGAGGTAGCTGGACACCGCGTGCACGATGCCCTGCTTGTCGGGGCAGGAGAGGGTCAATACGTACTGCTGCGCGGCCTGGGGCTGCGGCTGCGGGTCATCGCTCATGACCGCAGAGCCTTTCACATCGCGTCGCCGCTCACATCGCGCCGCCGCTCACACGGCACCGCGGGCACGGCACCGCGGGCACGGCACCGCTCACGCGGCGCGGGTGAGGATGCGCAGGACCTCCAGCGACCGCGGGCGCGCGTCCGGGTCGTCCCCGTCCGCCGTCGCCAGCCGTACGTGGGCTTCGCGCGCGGCCCGTACGGCCTCCGGCCAGGCGTGGTGCTCGAGGTAACCGGAGACGGGGGCGTCGGGGCCGATCTGGTGCATGATCCGGAGCACCCGCAGCACGGCGAGGTCGACCAGGGCCGCCTCCTGCGAGTCGCGGAAGATCGTGCCGACGTACTTCTCGGCGGACCAGCTGTCGAGCCAGGTGTCCTCGACCAGCCGGTACACGGCGTCGGTGACGTCTCCGAAGCCTTCGGCGCCGGCCAGCCAGGTGTCTTCCTGGAAGACGGGGTCGGAGAGCATGTGCAGCGCCGAGCGCACGTTGCTGCGCCAGCGCCACCACGGCATGTCGTTGAGGGGCATGCCGCCCATGGTGGAGGAGCGGCCGCCGCGGCGGGAAGAGTTCTTCGAGCTTTGGGCGAATGTCACGCTTTCGATCGTACGTTCCCGTCTTGCGTGATCTTGAGGCGCCCTCGCACGGTCCGCGCGCGCCCGCCACCCGCAATTCACCGGGGTGTCACCCGATGTTGTGTACACCTCACCCTTCGGTCACCCGCACGCGGAATGGTGCATGCACATGACCACCCGGCAACGCGCAGCAGCCCTGTCCCGCACCCTCCTGACCAAGACCGCGGCCGCCGCGATGGGCGCGTGCCTCCTCGCGGGGTGCGGGGTGCTCCCCGGGGGCTCGGGGGGCTCCGGGGGCACCGACGGCACCCTCACGGTCATGACGTTCGCGCCGACGGACTCCAACGCGACCAACATGCCCGGAATGCCGGGCATGGCCAAGGCCTACGAGCGCTGGGTCAACTCCAAGGGCGGCATCAACGGCCACAAGCTCCGCGTCCTGACCTGCAACGAGCGCAACTCCCCCGGCGGCGCCGCCGACTGTGCCCGCAAGGCGATCGCCGAGAAGGCCGTCGCCGTCGTCGGCTCGTACAGCCAGCACGGGCGCGCCTTCATGGCCCCGCTGGAGGCCGAGGGCATCCCGTTCATCGGCGGGTACGGGGTCTCCTCGGAGGAGTTCCAGTCCCCGCTCTCCTACCCCGTCAACGGCGGCCAGCCCGTCCTCCTGGCCGGCGCCGGTCACCAGCTGGGCCGCGCCTGCTCCAAGGTGGCCCTCGTCCGCCCCGACACCCTCGCGGCGGACTCCCTGCCGGTCCAGCTCAACGCCGGCCTCAAGGCCAACCAGATGTCCGAGGCCAGCGACATCCGCGCCGCCGAGGACTCCGCGGACTTCTCCGCGCAGGCCCGCGAGGCCCTGACCGACACCTCCGTGCCCAGGGGCGGCACCACCTCGAAGGAGGGCGGGTCCGCGAAGGACGCGGCCGCCAAGGACACCAAGGACAAGGGCTGCGTGGCCGCCGTGCTCGGCTCGCGCACCGAGACCTTCTTCGACGCCTTCCGGCGCGCCGCCGACTCCCAGGGCAGGAAGCCGCAGATCTCCTCGGTCCTCGGCTCGGTCAGCCAGGCCCTGGTGGACCGCACCGGCGGCAAGGAGAGCCCCTTCGAGGGCGCGTACGTCACCAGCTGGTACCCGGTGGCCGCGGATCCGCTCTGGGAGCCGATGCGCCGGGTCATCACCGAGCACGCCTTCGGCGACTCCACCGTCGACCCCGACGACAGCGGCGCGCAGACCACGTGGATCGCCTACACGGTCTTCGGTGAGGCCCTGAAGCGGTTCAAGAGCGGGGAGGCCGTCTCGGCGCGCGCGCTCGCGCGCAAGCTCAACCAGTCCGAGCCGGTCAAGACGGGCGGCCTGACCCCCGACCTGAGCTGGCGCTACCAGGACATGCGCGCCGTCGCGGGCTTCCCGCGCATCGTCAACGGCCGGGTCACCTTCCAGGTCGTCCAGCAGGGCCGCCTCGTGGCCCAGCAGGGCGAGCAGACCGCGGACATGACCCAGACCCTGGAACAGGCCCCGCGCGCGAGCTGAGCCCCGCAGGGGGGCCGGCTCCGGCCCCCCTGCCCTCTCCGGTCAGAGCTGGCTCTTGTCCCTCTTCGTGAGGTTGTACTTGCCGGCGATCGTGTTCCACAGTCCGGCCGCGGTCTCCTTGGCCTTGGTGGCCTCACCGCTCGCCTTGTTGCCGTCGGAGGCGTTGTCGTTCGACTTGGCCTTGCCGTCCTTGCACTTGTCGCCGTCGCTCTTCACGTCGTCCGCCCAGTCCGCGTAACTGTTGTCGGCGTCCGCCGAGGCGTTCCAGGCCTTGGTCAGGGAGGCGGTCAGCTTGGCGTTGTCCGGGAGCTGGTCCACCTTGAGCTCCTGGAGCCGGGTCACCAGCTCCTCGCGCTGACGGGCCGCGTCGCGCAGGTCCTGGGCCGCCTGGTCGAGGTTGCGGCAGCCCTTGATGTCATCGACGGCCTTGATCACCGAGGCCCGGCTGTCGTTGCTGTCCGCGAGGAGCTTGTCCAGCTGGACCGCCTGCGGCTGCGCCGGATCCAGCGGCGCCTCGCCGGGTGCCGCGGAGCCCTTGCCGGAGGGGGCGGTCCCCACGGCGCCGGGGTCGGTGTTCTGCGCCTTGTCGTCGCTGAGCACCGCGCCGACGCCGAGCCCGACGACGGCCAGGCCGACGACGACGGCGCCGATGATCGCGGGCGAGACCCGGCGGGGCGCGGAATCGGAGCCGGGCGGCTGCTGGAAGTGCGGCTGCGGCTGCTGGAACTGCTGCTGCGGGTGCGGCTGCTGCGGGAACTGCTGGGGCTGGAACTGCTGTTGCTGAGGCTGCTGCCCGCGCGGGGGCTGCTGCGCGCGCTGCCCCTGCGGCTGGTAGGGGCGCGGAGTCCGCTGCCGGAGCACCGGCTCCTGCACGGGCGGCAACTGCTGGGTGTGCTGGGCGTCGCCCCGGAACAGCCCGTCGAACCCGGCGGCCGGGTCCGCGGGGGCGGCGGGAACGGGCGGGATGAACTGGGTCGCGGCCTCCTCGTGCGAGGGGGCGGCGGGGGTGCCGTACCGGCCGGCGGAGTCCCCGTACGAGGCGTCGGCCGGGATCGGCGCTATGAACTGCGTCGCGGCCTCCTCGTGGGCCGGGGCGCCGTACCCGTGCCCGGAGGTGCCGTACCGCCCGCCGGACTCCCCGTCCGCGGGCCCGGCCGGAACCGGAGCGATGAGCTGCGTCGCATCCTCCTGCTGCCCGACCCCACCGGGCACCTGACCACCATGCCGACCGCCGGGCTCACCGTGCCCGGGGCCTGCCTGGCCCTGGCCCTGGCCCTGGCCCTGGCCCTGGCCCTGGCCCTGTGCGCTGTACCAAGCGGGTTCGCCGGGTTCGGGGGTGGCCGGGACCGGCGGGATGTACTGGGTGACCGCTTCGGGCAGCGGCGGGTAGCCGTAGCCGTGTGGGTCGCCGGGGCCCTCGTAGCCGGGGCCGACGACGTGGCCCTGCGGCGGGTAGCCGTAGGACGGGCCATCGGTGCCGGGGGCGCCGGGCGCGGGGTAGGCGTACGAGGCCTGGCCCTGCGGGTGTTCCGGCTGCGCGTCTGGCTGCGCGGGCGGCTGCGTCGGCGGCTGCGCCGGCATCGGCGGGCCCCACGGCACGCCTGCCTGGGGGCTGCCGCCCTGTCCGCTCTCCGTCACCGGGACTCCCTCTCCGACCTGTCCGAACTACGGCACCGTCGGCCCACGCTACCCGGTCACCCCGCTCCCCCGTCAGGCCTCCCCTACCCGACGGCTCCACCCCCACCCCGTCCCCGGGACACCCCACCCCCGTCCTGCGCCGCCGCGCCCCTCCCGCCGACGCGACTCCGCCCACCCCCGCGGAGGCCCCGTGCCACCTCCGCGGAGGCCCCGTGCCACCTCCACGGAGGCCCGCGCCGCACCCGCCGACCACCGCCGGCACCAGGCCGGGCAGGGCCGGCCCGGGCCCGGGGCCGCGTCCGCCGCTTACGGGACGGGTTCCAGGCGGGCCGTGAACTCTCGGACCGACGGCTCGTCCCGGTACGGGTCCAGGCGGGTACGGAAGTCCTCCAGGTACACCGCCCCGCGGTTGGAGCGGATGCCCGCCAGGACGTCCGACGCCTGCGCGGCCGTCTGGCAGGCGGCCTCGACCTCCCGCTGCTGCACCCGCGCCGCCGCCAGCAGCAGCATGCCGATCGCGCGGCGCCGCGCCTTCGTCGCCGGGAGCTCCCGCAGCGCCTCCTCCGCCCGCCTCGCCGCCGCGTCGGCCTGGCCCAGGTCGCGGTGGCAGTGCGCCAGTTCGTCCGCCAGGTAGGCCTGGTCGAAGTGGCGGATCCACTCCGGGTCGTCGCCCGATTCCGGTTCCGCCCGCTCCAGCGCGGTCACCGCCCGCGAGGACAGCACCGCCGTGGCCCGGGTGTCGCCCATCAGCGCGTGCCCCCGCGCCTCCGCCGCGTAGAACATCGCCTCCACGCGCGGGGTGACCTGTCCCCTCGTCCCCTCCTGAGCGGCCCGCGCCAGTTGTGCGATCTCCCGCGGGTTGCCCAGCTCGGCGGCGAGGTGGCTCATCGACGCCGCCAGTACGTAGCCCCCGTACGCGCGGTCGCCCGCCGCCTGCGCCAGGCGCAGGGCCTGGATGTAGTAGCGCTGGGCCAGGCCCGGCTGGCCGGTGTCCACCGCCATGTAGCCCGCCAGCTCGGTGAGCCTGGCGACCGCCGCGAACAGGGCCCGGCCCACCGGTTCCCGGTACGAGCCGCCGATGAGCCCGGAGACCACCGAGTTGAGGTAGTGCACGACCACCGGCCGCACGTGCCCGCTGCCGAAGCGGTGGTCGAGGTCCTTGAGCGCCTCGGTGGTGGCCTGTACGGCCTCCACGTCGGACATGCCGACCCGGGAGCCGCCGCTGCGCGCGACCTGCGCGTCGGCCCCGGTGATCAGCCAGTCGCGGCTCGGCTCGACGAGCGCGGAGGAGGCCACGCTCGAACCGGAGAGGAAATCGCGGCGTCCCACGTCGCTGCGCCACAGCTCGCAGACCTGCTCGATCGCGCCGACGACGGTCGGGGAGAACTGCAGGCCCACGCCGGAGGCGAGGTTCTTGCCGTTGGCCATGCCGATCTCGTCGATGGTGACGGTCCGGCCGAGTTTGCGCCCGAGCGCCTCGGCGATGATGCCGGGGGCCCGGCCGCGCGGCTGTTGTCCGCGCAGCCAGCGGGCCACGGAGGTCTTGTCGTAGCGGAGATCGAGGCCGTGCTCGGCCCCGCACATGTTGACGCGCCGGGCGAGCCCGGCATTGGAGCACCCGGCTTCCTGGATGAGCGCCTGCAGCCGTTCGTTCGGCTGGCGGGCGACGAGAGGCCTGGCTGCCATGAAAACCCCCAGTGGCCGCGGGTGATCGTTGGAATGATCACTTCCCGCCTGATGTGCGGGGAATCTTCCCCATTGCGTCGTGTCGCTACCCACCTCCGGCGCCCCGCCCTCCCACGCGCCCCCCGTGATGCACCGATGCGCCCCGCATGCAGGATCGATGCTCCGGGCCCCGGCTGGTTTACGCCCGTAACCCCCGGTGACCGCAAGAGTTGTGTTGCACGTGGAAAAGACCATCGGAGTCACTGAGACCGCGCCCATCCCCCTGCAGCGCAGTGAGCCGCTGCTGGACCATGCCGTGCGCTACACGGAAGAACGGCACTGGGACGTCTTCGCGGGCGCCTGGCTGGAGTCCGTCGACGGGCGGGAGCGGTGCTCGTGCGGTGCGGCGGACTGCCCGTCGCCCGGAGCGCACGCGACGGTGAAGGACTGGGCCTCGCACGCGTCGGGCAGCGCCGTGCAGGTCCGCCGGCTCTGGGGCAAGAACCCGAAGGCCGCGATCCTGCTGCCGACCGGCCGGACCTTCGACGCGCTCGACGTGCCGGACGCGGCCGGATTCCTGGCGCTGGCCCGGCTCCAGCGGATGCAGCGGACCCTCGGGCCGGTGATCGCCAACCCCGCCGGGCGGATGCTGTTCTTCGTCCTGCCGGGCGCCGGGGCGAAGGTGCCCGACCTGCTGCGCAAGATCGGCTGGCAGCCGTCCCAACTCGACCTGGCCGCGCGCGGCGAGGGCGAGTACGTGGCCGCGCCGCCGACCCGCATCGGCGGGCGCGGCTCGGTGCAGTGGGCGCAGCCGCCGACGGCCGCGAACCGGTGGCTGCCGGACGTGGAGGAGCTGATCGACGCGCTCGCGTACGCGTGCGGTCGCGAGGCGGCGGCGGAGCGGGCCCGGCGCAACGCGTAGGCCCTGCCGCACCCCTGCGGCCCCGTGGCGCGAAGCTCCGTACCGCGCCACGGGGGTGGGGCCGAGTCGCCCGCAAACTCATGACATACGTAACTGCTCTGCCCTCCACCCCTCCTCCTATGGTGAGGAAAGCAGGACAACGGGGAACAGAACGAGAGGCAGGCGCATGCCGGACCAGGGCGTTGCGACGGGTGGGACCGACGGTACGGATGGCGGTGCGCGATCCGCTCCGTCCACCGCGGCCGCCGTGCGGGTGGAGGGTCTGTGGAAGCGGTTCGGCGAGCAGGTGGCCGTCGCGGGGATCGATCTGGTGCTGCCCGCCGGGCAGTTCATCGGTCTGGTCGGACCGAACGGGGCGGGCAAGACGACGACGCTGTCGATGGTGACCGGGCTGCTGCGCCCGGACATGGGCCGCGTGATCGTCGCCGGGCACGACGTGTGGGCGGACCCGGTCGAGGTGAAGTCCCGGATCGGCGTACTGCCGGAGGGGCTGCGGCTCTTCGAGCGGCTCTCGGGGCGCGAACTGCTGGGCTACATGGGCCGGTTGCGGGGGCTGCCGGGCCGTGAGACGGACAGCCGGGCCACGCAGCTGCTGGACGTCCTGGACTTGGCCGGCTCGCAGAACAAGCTGATCGTCGACTACTCCACGGGCATGCGGAAGAAGATCGGCCTGGCAGCCGCGCTGCTGCACAACCCCGAAGTGCTGTTCCTGGACGAGCCGTTCGAGGGCGTGGACCCGGTGTCCGCGCAGACCATCCGCGGAGTGCTGGAACGTTACACCTCCTCCGGGGCCACGGTCGTCTTCTCCTCCCACGTCATGGAGCTCGTCGAGTCGCTGTGCGACTGGGTGGCCGTGATGGCCGCCGGCCGCATCCGGGCCGCGGGCCCGCTGGCCGACGTACGGGGCGACGCGCCCTCGCTGCAGGCCGCGTTCCTGGAACTGGTCGGGGCACAGGGCCGGGCCACGGGCGAATCCCTGGACTGGCTCGGTGGCGGCACGGGCCACGGGGCGGGCGCGGACAGCGGGGCGGGCGTCCGATGAACACCTCCGCACCCATGGGGGCCGCATCTGCCGTCGGATCCACCATCGGTACCGGCACAGGCACCGGCACCGGCAGCGCCTCCGCCGTCGCGCCCGTCTCGCTCACCCCGGTCTTCGTCCGGCTCAAGCTCTCCCTCCTGCGCAACGGCCTCAAGGGGTCCTCGAAGCGCAAGGCCGCCTACTTCGGCACCCTCGCCTTCGCCCTCGTCGTGGCCTTCTTCGTCACGCTCGGCCTGGCCCTGCTGCGCGGCAACGCCCACGCGGGAGCGGTCGTCGTCCTGCTGGCGGCGGTCCTCGCCCTCTGCTGGACGTTCATGCCGCTGTTCTTCCCCACCGGGGACGAGACCCTCGATCCGAGCCGGCTGGTCATGCTGCCGCTGCGCCCCCGTCCGCTCGTACGGGCCCTGCTGGCCTCCTCGCTCGTCGGCATCGGGCCGCTGTTCACGCTGTGCCTGGCCATCGGCTCGACGATCGCGCTGGCCCGGGGCGCCGCGGGCGTCGTGGCCGCCGTACTGGCGGTCCCGCTCCTGCTGCTCTGCTGCATCGCGCTGGCCCGGGCGGTGGCGACCGCCAACGTACGACTGCTGACCAGCCGCAAGGGGCGCGACCTCGCGCTGCTCAGCGGTCTGCTCATCGCGATCGGCGCGCAGGTCGCGAACTTCGCCGGGCAGCGGCTGTTCCAGAACGGCGGCCTGGAGAAGCTGGAGCCCGCCGAGGCGGTGGTCCGCTGGCTGCCGCCCGCCACCGCCGTCGGCATGGTGGACTCCGTGAGCGAGGGCTCGTACGCCGTCGCGGCCGGCCAGCTGGCGGTCACGGTCGCGGCCCTGGTCCTGCTGCTGCTCTTCTGGGAGCGCGGCCTGACCAAGCTCATGGTGACCCCGGACGGCTCGACGATCGCGGCGGCCGAGCCGGAGAAGAAGCGGGGCGCGACCCGCTCCCGCTGGTCCCTGCTCCCCGACGACCGGACGGGCGCGGCCATGCAGCGCACCCTGCGCTACATCGCGCGGGACCCGAAGACCAAGTCGGCGTGGGTGTCGGCCCTGGCCATCGGCATGATCATCCCGGTCGCCAACGCCCTCCAGGGCAGCGGCTCGGTGTACCTGGCCTGCTTCGGGACGGGCATGCTCGGCCTCCAGACGTACAACCAGTTCGGGCAGGACACCTCGGCGTTCTGGATGGTCGCGCAGACCATCTCGACCAAGCAGGACGCGTACGGGGAACTGCGCGCCCGCGCCATGGCCATCGGGCTCATCACCGTCCCGTACACGCTCCTGGTCACTGCGGTGACGGCCGCCCTGGTCGACAACTGGTCGGCGTTCCCGGCCGTACTGGGCCTCACCCTGGCCCTGCTCGGCGCGATGCTCTGCACGGGAGCCGTGGCCTCGGCCCGCTTCCCGTACTCCATCCCGACGGACGGCGCCTTCAAGAACGTCGTCCCGGGACAGGGCGCGCTGGCGTGGATGGGCGCCTTCGGCGGAATGCTCGCCTCGGCGGTGATCTGCGCCCCGATGATCGTCCTGACCGTGTACCTGAACGTCGCGGACCACCAGTCGCTCACCTGGATCCTGCTCCCCCTGGGCGTGGCCTGGGGCACCCTGGCCACCTGGGCGGGCCTGCGCTTCGCGGCCCCGACGGTGGCCGGCAGGCTCCCGGAGATCCTGCTGGCGGTCAGCAAGGGCTGAGCGCTCGCGCGGTACGGGAACCCGCGGGGGTGAACCGCGGGCGAGGGGGCGACGGCCGGGGGCCGGGCGCCCCCTTCCTGCTGGACGGGGGCGCCCGGGCTCACGCCGACGTCTTGATGCCGCTCAGGAAGGGCTCGACGGCCTCGCGCCAGGCCGTGGGCTGGTCGTAGTGGAGGTAGTGGCCGGCGTCGGGGATTTCGGCGTACTGGCCCGCCGGGAGGACGCGGACCATTTCCTGGGCCTCGGCGCGGCCCAGTTCGCCGTCCAGTCCGCGGACGACCAGGGTCGGGCAGCGGACCTGGGCGAGTTCCTCCCAGTGCGCGTCGTGGACCCACGTCTCGCGCGCGGTGAGCATCTGGCGGCGCGAGAACAGCGGGCGCCAGCCGTCGTCGGCCTCGTGCATCACCTCGGCGAAGAACGCGCCCCGGCCGGGGTCCGGGCGCTCCACGCGCGGATCGTCCTCGCCGAACCAGCGCCGGGCCGCGTCCTGCGTGGGGAAGGGCAGGGGCCAGCGGCGGAACCAGTCCTCCCACTCCTGCTGCGAGGCCTCCCCGAGGGCGGACGCCCGCATGTCGCAGATCACCAGGGCGGCTACGAGGTCGGGGCGGCGGGCCGCGAGCTGCCAGGCGGTGAGGGCGCCCATGGAGTGGCCGATCAGGGCCACGGGGGCGAGGCCGAGCTGCTCGATGACGGCTTCGGCATCGGCCACGAAGGCCTCGCGGCCGTAGGCGGCGGAGCTGCCGGGGCCGGCCGGCGGGCGGCCGCTCTGGCCGTGGCCGCGCTGGTCGAGGGCCACGACACGGCGGGTCGCGGAGAGCCAGCGGGCGGTGCCGGCCCAGTGGAAGGCGCGGCCCATCAGACCGTGGAGTAAGAGGGCCGCCGGCTCTCCGGACGGCTCCGGGGCCGCTTCCCGGAACTCCCAGGCCGCCAGGCGCACGCCGTCTGCCCCTGTCACATCGAAGCGCTGTACCACCGCAGATGCACCCCCTTCGCTCCCGGCCACAGTATCGAACCCCCATTCGAAAACGGGGTTCTCGCCGACAACACCGCTCTTTCGAGTGACCTTGCTCAAGGATTGGCCGCCGCTGCCGATGGAGATCCTTTCAACAGGGAGGCGGGCCGCTCGGGGAAGACGGTCCGAAGGGGATGACCTTGAGAGCTCGGGGCTCCAGGTCAGACAGGGGAGGACTGGTGCCCGCGCCGCGAGGCGCCGGGGCCAACCACAAACAAAACAAAACGCGCCGCGCCACACCCACCCACACCCGCCCGGT